>JAYSYB010000284.1:0-1679 GCA_043716775.1 Rubrivivax sp. | reverse complement strand
AGTTGGTAGAGCACCCGCCTTGTAAGCGGAAGGTCGTCCGTTCGATTCGGACAGCCGGCACCATCATCAATTTGCCGCCAACACCTTGATCTTGATGTCTGGCCCGGTCCAACCCGCGGCCAGCAACGCAGCTTGCAGTTCGGGCACCATCTGGCGGAGTTTGGCAGCGGCAGATGCGTTGGCCGCCAGCAGCACCCAGACGCTATCGTCCAGCGGACCGGCCGTCACCGCAGGGCGCAGGGTTTCCGGCAGCAGCGGCTTGACGGCTGCAAAACGGGCCTGCGATTCACGCAGCCGCTTCAGCAAGGCGGAAAGCGGTTCGCTGCGCCCCAGTGCGGTAGACAGTGGCAGGTTGAACGGCGCGGATGAAGCCATGAACGGAGTCTAGCGATGCAGATGCTCATCACCCACGGCACCATGGCGCGCACCCGCGTGCTGCAGTTTCAGCGCTGGCAGCTGGTGCTGGCCGGGCTGGCACTCGTGGTGCTGCTGATGGCGGCCTCGGGCGCTATCTACCACTTCATCTTCCTGAAAGCGGCGCGTGAAGGCTGGCCCGTCGTCAGCTCGCTCGTGCGCCTGATTGTGCGCGACGAGATCGCGCAGAAAGACCGCTTCATGCGCGACAACCTGGACGCCATGGCGCAGAAGGTGGGCGAGATGCAGGCCAAGCTCGTGAAACTGGAAGCCATGGGCGAAAGGGTCTCTGGCCTGGCGGGCATGAAAGCCGATGAGTTGAAGCCTCTCCAGCGTGGCGGTGGCAGCGCGGGTGTCGCCGGCGGCAAGGGCGGCCCGTACGTGCCCGCGTCCAACCCGTCCCTTTCACAGTTGCAGTCACTCGTCAGCGGCCTGGACGAAGCCACCGACATCAACACCGACCTTTTCACCTACGTCGAATCGCGCTTGCAGGAAAGCCGCCTGACCGCACTGCTGGTGCCCAGCGCGCCACCGGTCGATGGCCCCATCGGTTCTGGCTTCGGTTTTCGCAGCGACCCCATCGACGGCCGCCCGGCGCTGCACAGCGGACTGGACTTCCCAGCCGAGATCGGCACGCCAATCACGGCGGCGGCGGGGGGCATGGTGATCACCAACGAGTGGCACCCCGGTTACGGCCAGGTGCTGGAGATCGACCACGGCAATGGCCTGGTCACGCGCTACGCTCATTGCTCCAGCATCGACGTCGGGCTAGGTGCGCTCGTCAAGCGCGGCCAACCCGTGGCCAAGGTGGGCAACTCGGGCCGCTCCACCGGATCGCACTTGCACTTTGAAGTGCTAGTGGACGGCGTGCCGCAGGACCCGGCACGTTTCCTCGCCAGTGGCGCCGCGCGCAGAACCGAGTTCGCCGCCCGCCCTGGCAGACGCTGAAGCGCTCAGCGCCGAGGCTGCCGGCAGGGCGGGTTTGCGCGGAGGCCGATGCTAAACTTGACCGGTTAACGGTAGCAGGCACCCGCCCCGTGTGCCATGTTGTCTTGCAGGCACGCAAAGCGACCCCAGTTTGGCCTGACGTGTCGCCTCCAGTCGCTGGCTCATGCCTGCAGGTGACCCCCAAAGCGGGCCCGGTGCACCCAGCGCCGCCCCACCCGATCCACCCAGCCCCGACGCCGCATGTTCCCCAAGATCCTGACCCAGATTTTCGGCAGCCGGAATGACCGTCTCCTCAAGACCTACCGGCGCACGGTGGA
>JAYSYB010000283.1:0-1680 GCA_043716775.1 Rubrivivax sp. | reverse complement strand
CGCACACGCTGGCGCGCCTGAACGGCCTGGGCATCGGTCGCAACGACCGCGTGGCCATCGTGCTGGCCAACGGCCCCGAAATGGCCACCTGTTTCATGGCCTGCGCCAGCGGCGTGGCCAGCGCCCCGCTGAACCCGGCCTACCGCGCCGATGAGTTCGAGTTCTACCTCACCGACCTCAACGCCAAGGCCTTGATCGTCGAGCAGGGCAGCAACTCGCCGGCGATCGCCGTCGCCGTCAAGCTGGGCGTGCGGCTGATCGACCTGGTGGTGGCCGAAGGCGCGCCGGCCGGCCTGTTCACGCTGCAGCCGCGTGACGCGAGCAGCGCAGCGCCCACGCTGAACGGCGGTTACGCGCAAGGGGACGACGTGTCGATGGTGCTGCACACCTCGGGCACCACCTCGCGGCCCAAGATCGTGCCGCTGTCGCAGCGCAACCTGGCGGCATCGGCCAGCAACATCCGCCAGACGCTGAACTTTGCGGCCACCGATTGCGGCCTCAACATCATGCCGCTGTTCCACATCCACGGCCTGATCGCCGGTGTGCTGGCACCGCTGGCCGCCGGCTCGCAGGTGTTCTGCACGCCCGGCTTCAACGCGCTGAAGTTCTTTGCCTGGATGGACGAAGCCCAGCCCACTTGGTACACCGCCGTGCCCACCATGCACCAGGCCATCGTGGCGCGGGCGTCCAAGAACGCCGAGGTGATCGCACGCCATCCGCTGCGTTTTCTGCGTTCGTCGTCGTCGTCGATGCCGCCGCAGGTCATCAAAGAATTGGAAGCCCACTTCCATGCGCCGCTGATCGAGGCCTACGGCATGACCGAGGCCAGCCACCAGATGTGCTGCAACCCGCTGCCGCCGGCGCTGCGCAAGCCCGGCACGGTGGGCCTGGCCGCCGGGCCCGAGGTGGCGATCATGGCCGCCGACGGCACGCTGCTGCCCCGCGGCACCGGGCTGGACAACACCGGCGAGATCGTCATCCGCGGCGCCAACGTCACCGCAGGCTACGAGAACAACCCCGGCGCCAATGCCGATGGCTTCAAGGGTGGCTGGTTTCGCACCGGCGATCAGGGCGTGATGGACGAGGACGGCTATGTCAGCATCACCGGCCGCTTGAAGGAGATCATCAACCGAGGCGGCGAGAAGATCAGCCCGCGCGAGGTCGACGAAATCCTGATGGACCACCCTGCCGTGGCCCAGGTGGTCTGCTTTGGCATGCCGCACCCCAAGCTGGGCGAGGAAGTGGCCGCGGTGGTGGTGCTGCGCGAAGGCCAGAGCGCCACCGAGCGCGAGCTGCAGACCTTCGTGGCCAGCCGCGCGGTCGACTACAAAGTGCCCAAGAAGATCCTGTTCCTGGACGAGATCCCCAAGGGCGCCACCGGCAAGCTGCAGCGCATCGGCCTGGCCCAGAAGCTGGGCCTGGGCTGATCGCCAGGATCGTTGGAACCGCCCGCCACCCAAACCTGTCGGCACCTGCCTGACGCCAAAAGCTTGTTCACACCGATGTCCCCGTTTCGCCCCGGTGGCTGGCGATCTCGTGCCACCCGGCCCAATGGGATGATGGTGTATTTGAACAAGGATCGACGATGAAGATGGCCGTGGTCGGCGCTGGTGCCATTGGCGGCTACCTGGGCGCCAAGCTGGCACTGGCGGGTGAAGACGTGACCTTCATCGCCCGCAA
>JAYSYB010000282.1:0-5361 GCA_043716775.1 Rubrivivax sp. | reverse complement strand
CCCGAGCGGGAGACTGACCCGCCTGCGGTGTAATGGAAGCGGCTTGAGCGGCTTGCACGGCTTGAGCGGCTTGAGCGGCTTGAGCGGCACAAGCGGCCTGAGCGATATGGCCTGCGTCTGCGGTTGCTGCTGGCACTTTCCGTGGGCCTGGGCACCCCCGCCTGGGCGTTGGACCTGGCCACCGTGGCCGCTCAACTGGCATTGCGCAAGGGCGGCGAAGCGCGCTTCACCGAAGAGCGTTTTGTCAGCGGCTTCGACGGCCCCTTGCGCGCCAGCGGCACGCTCAGCTTCACGGCACCCGGCCGCTTTGCGCGCGTCACCACCGAGCCGCGCGCCGAGTCCATGGTGGTCGACGGCAACAGCCTCGTGCTGACCCGCAGCGGCCGCAGCCGCCAGATGGCGCTGGACGCGGTGCCCGAAATGGCGGCGCTGATTGAAGCCGTTCGCGGCACGCTCACGGGCAACGCCCAGACGCTTGAAAAACACTTCAAGGTCAAAGTCGAGGGCAGCGCCGTGCAGTGGACGTTGACGCTCGTGCCGCGCGACGCGCGCCTGGCCACGCAGGTGCGCGAACTGAAGATCAGCGGCCTGCTCAGCGACCTGCGCAGCGTCGAACTGTGGTTGGCTGGCGGTGACAGGTCACTGATGCTGATCGCCCCCCTGACGGCAAACACCTCGAGCCGATGACACGCCGCGCCGTCGCCGTGCTGGCGCTGTGGCTGGCGCTGCTTGTGCTGAGTGTCGGCCAGATCCTGCGCACGCCGTTCACGGCCGACTTGAGCGCCTTCCTGCCCGCCAACCCCGACGCCCAGCAGCGCGTGCTGATCGAACAGCTGCAAAGCGGCCTGCCCGCACGCACCCTGCTGGTGGCCGTGGAAGGCGGTGACGCCAAGGTGCGCGCCGATGCATCGCGCGCGCTGGCCAAGGCGCTGCGCACCAGCGGACTCTTTGAGCAGGTGCAGAACGGCGAGACCGGGTCCTTCGGGCAGGTTGGTGAGTTCCTGGTCCAGAACCGCTATGCGCTGAGCCCGGCGGTCAACGCAGACCGCTTCACGGCAGCGGGCCTGCGGGAGGGCATCGACGACACACTGTCGCTGCTGGGCACCCCCGCCGGCAACGCCATCAAGCCGCTGCTGGAACGCGACCCCACGGGTGAAACCGTGCGCATCGCAGAAACCCTCTTGCCCAGCAGCGCGCCGCGCAGCGAAGAAGGCGTCTGGGTGTCACGCCAAGCCGCGCCGCAAGCGCCAGTGCAGAACCCCCGGACGCTGCTGGTGGCCATCAGCAAGGCGCCGGGCGCCGACCTGGACGCACAGATGGCCGCGATTGCCGCCGTGCGGTCCGCCTTTGCCACCGTCGTTGCCGCCCAACCGGGCCTGACGCTGCAAGTGAGCGGCGCACCGGTATTCGGCGTGGACAGCCGGGCGCAGATCGAACGCGAGGTGCACTGGCTGGCCATCGCCGGCACGGTGCTCATGAGCGCGCTGCTGCTGCTGGCCTTTGCGTCACTGCCCGCGCTGCTGGTGGCGGCGCTGCCGGTGGCCACCGGTGTGCTGGCCGGCATCGCATCGGTAAGCCTGGTGTTTGGCGGCGTGCACGCCATCACGCTGGGCTTTGGCACCACGCTGATCGGCGAAGCGGTGGACTACGCCATCTACTACCTGATCCAGGCGCGGGCTGGCGGCGCCGCGCACTGGCTCAAGAGCGGCTGGCCCACCGTGCGGCTGGGGCTGCTGACCAGCCTCTGCGGTTTCGCGGCGCTGGTGTTTTCGGGCTTCCCGGGTCTGGCGCAGTTGGGGGTGTTTTCGGTGGCCGGGTTGCTGGCGGCGGCGGGCTTCACACGCTTCGTCATGCCGCTGTTGATGCCGAACGGCGCGGACGGCGCCAAAGGCGCGGGCTTGCGCCAGCAGATGGGCCGCTTTGCCGCCTGGGGCGTGGCCCGGCTGCCAGCCCTGCGCTGGCCGCTGTTGGCTTTGGGCGTAGCGGCGGCCCTGCTGCTGCTGGCGCGCCCGCAGTTGTGGACGGCGCAGCTCAGTTCGCTGAGCCCCATTTCCAGGGCCGCGCTGGACCTGGACGCCAGCCTGCGGGCCGATCTCAGCGCCGGCGACGCCCGCACGCTGGCCGTTGTGCAGGGCCCCAACCTGCAGGCCACGCTGCAACAGGCCGAAGCGGCGGCGACGCGGCTGGACGCGCTGGTGCAGCGCGGCGCCATCGGCGGCTATGACAGCGTCGCGCGCTGGCTGCCCAGCCTGCAGACACAGCAGCAGCGCCGGGCCAGCCTGCCGCCGCCCGACGTGCTGCGCAGCGCGCTGATGGAGGCCACGCGCGGTGGGCCGCTGGCGGCCGAGCGGTTGTCCCCATTTCTCGCCGCCGTTGAAGCGGCGAGAAGTGCGCCGCCCGTGACCCTTGAAGCTTTGCGCGGTCAGGGCCTGTCGCCGCTGCTCGACGCCCTGCTGCTGCAGCGCAAGGACGGCACCTGGGTGGCCTTGCTGCCGCTGCAGCCCGGGCCTGGTGACAAGCTCGACCGGAACGCGGTGCAGCAGGCCCTGCAAACGCTGCAGGGGCCCGGCGCATTGCTCGGCGCATTGCCCGGCGCATTGCTCGGCGAATCACCCGGCGCCCAGGTCATCGACATCGGCAGCGAGCTCACACGCCTGTATGCCCACTACCTGCGTGAAGCGCAGGTGCAGGCGCTGCTGGGTGCCGTCGGCGTGGTGGCGCTGGTGGCGCTGGCGCTGCGCTCTTGGCGCCGCGTGCTGGCGGTGTGCCAGTCGCTGCTGCTGTCGGTGCTGCTGACGATGGGGCTGCTGGCGCTGTTCAACGTGCAGCTCGGCATCCTGCACCTGGTGGGGCTTTTGCTGGTGGTGGCGGTGGGGTCCAACTACGCGCTCTTCTTCGACATGCTGCAGCACGGCGGGGGGCCGGGCCCGGGCACCGACACCGCGTCCACGGCAGGGCAACCCGCCGACCCCGACACACTGGCCTCACTGCTACTGGCCAACCTGACAACGGTGCTGTCCTTCGGGCTCATCGCCTTGTCGGACATCCCCGCGTTGTCGGCTGTGGGCCGCGTGGTGGCGCTGGGCTCGCTGCTGGCGCTGCTGCTGTCGGCGGCCTTTGCCCCGCGCCCAGGGCGGGCAAAGGCCGCATGAGAAACTTTTGTACTGACTCCGCCATGCTGACGACCCCACCTTCCGCCCCGCCTTCCGTCCAGTCTGCCAGCGCACGCCATGCGCCGTCGCCCTGGCCCGTGCCGGCGGCGGTGCGCGCCAGCGTGGCAGTGCATGTGGCTGCTGCAGGTGCAGCCGGTGCGGCGCTGCTGTGGCCCGCTGGATGGGCTGAAGCATGGCCGTGGGCCGCTGGCGCCGTGCTGCTCAACCACGCCGGCCTTTCTGCCGCCGGCCTGTGGCCGCGCAGCGCGCTGCTGGGGCCGAACATCAGCCGCCTGCCCGCCGCTGCGGCCGCGCGCGGCGACATCGCCATCACCATCGACGACGGGCCCGACCCCGAAGTCACACCCGCCGTGCTGGACCTGCTGGCCGAGCACGGCAAAGCCAAGGCCACCTTCTTCTGCATCGCTGAGCGCGCGCAGGCGCACCCGGCGTTGACGCGCCGCATCGTGGCCGCTGGCCACAGCGTGCAGAACCACAGCCTGCGGCACCGCCACAACTTTTCGCTGTTGGGACCGCGCGGTTTCGAGCGTGAAATCGGCGCTGCACAGGCGATGCTGGCTGACATCACTGGCGTGCAGCCACACTGTTTCCGCGCGCCGGCCGGCCTGCGCAACCCGCTGCTGGACCCGGTGTTGCACCGGCTGGGCCTGCACCTGTTGAGTTGGACCCGGCGCGGCTACGACACCCGAACCGCAGACCCCGCGCTGGTGCTGCGGCGTCTGACGCATGGCCGGGCGCAGGGGCTGATGCAGGGGCTGACCCAGCGTCTGTCGCAGGGTCTGACTCAGCGTCTGTCGCCGGGCCTGTCACGCGGCAGCATCCTGCTGCTGCACGACGGCCACGCCCGCCGCAGCGCGCAGGGCCGGGCCGTGCTGCTGGACGTGCTGCCCGCGCTGCTGCAGCAGTGCCGCGCCGCAGGCCTGACACCGGTGACGCTGGCCGATGCACTGCCACCGCGCCAGCGTTGACGACGGCACCATGAAGCTGAGTGCACTTACCCTGCAAGCCGCACCTGCTGCGGCCTGGGCCGAACTGCATGCCGAAGCCTGCGCGCCGTACCGCCGCACCAGCCGCTGGGCCTGGAACTGGGCTCGCGGCAAGCTGGCCATGGACCCCGTGTTCCGCGGCATGTTGGAACGCGGCGACTTGCCGGGTGGCGCACGGGTGCTGGACATCGGCTGCGGCCAGGGCCTGGTCGCCAGCCTGCTGCACGCCTGCAGCGGCCTGCAGCGCAGCGGCCACTGGCCTGCGGCCTGGCCGGTGCAGGCGTCGGCCGTCGCCTACACCGGCATCGAACTGATGCCGAAGGACGTGGCGCGGGCCCAGGCATCCCTTCAGGGGCTGAGCCTGGCGCCGCGCTTCATCTGCGCCGACATGTGCACGGCTGCCTTCCCGCCCTGCGACCTGGTGGTGATCCTGGACGTGCTGCACTACGTGGACCACGCAGCGCAAGAAGATCTGCTGCGCCGCGCACGCGCCGCGCTGTCCGCCCACGGCAGGCTGCTGCTGCGCGTGGGAGACGCCGCCAGCACGCGCGGTTTCGTCATCAGCCAATGGGTGGACCGGGTGGTTACCGTCGCGCGCGGCCACCGCGTGCCGCCCACTTTCAGCCGCACGCTCGCACAGTGGACGCAAATGCTGCAAGGCCTGGGCTTCGCGGTCAAGGCGGTGCCGCAAAGCCAGGGCACGCCATTCGCCAACGTGCTGCTGGTGGCCGACCTGCCGGGTGAGGAATTCTCAAGAGCATGAAGCCGCTGGCTGTTGTCGACTACACCGTGGTCAGTGCACTCGGCCACGGCCGCGCGGCCACGCTGGACGCGCTGCAGGCAGGGCGCACAGGCTTGGCGCGGCAGGACTTCGAGACCGCGATGCTGGGCACCTGGCTCGGTGTCGTGGCGGGGGCCGATGACGTGGTGCTGAAGCCTGAGCTCGCCGAGCACGACTGCCGCAACAACCGCCTGGCCGAACTGGCCCTGCGCGCAGACGACTTCGGTGCGCGCGTCCAGCACGCGGCCCGGCGCTGGGGCGCGGCGCGGGTGGGCGTGTTCCTGGGCACCAGCACCGCCGGCATCCTGCAGACGGAAGTTGCTTACCGCCACCGCGACGCCAGCACCGGCGCGCTGCCCCAGAGCCTGCATTACGCCACCACGCACAACAGTTATTCAGTGGCCGGCTACGTGCGCGCGGC
>JAYSYB010000281.1:0-5363 GCA_043716775.1 Rubrivivax sp. | reverse complement strand
ACCAAGCCGTTGCCTTGGTCGATCTCGACGACACGGCCGAAGTCCGACCTGAATCCCGACCAAGTGATCACGCCACCTGTCGCAGTCTGGATGGCCGTCCCCGGTCTGGCCTTGAAGTCGATGCCGCCATGGAAGGCGCAGCGGCCGGTGAGCCGGTCGTCGCGGTTGCCGAGGTGCGACACGACTTCGGCGCCTTCGATGGGCGATCGGGTGGCAGCCGCATCTGCACCAGGTTGTGCAGCGCGGCCGCATCGGATGTGCGGGTGATCTGCTGGTTCAGATCGGCCAGACGGACTTTCAAGGTGCCGATCAAGTCGTGCGCATCACGATCCGGCAACTGCGGCAATTGCGGCAAGAGCGGCAAGAGCGGTCCGCCGCGGCCGGGAATGGTTGCGGAAACGCTTGCACCTGTCACCGGCTGTGTGACCGCAGTGGGCTTTGCCACACGCGCGGTATCCAGGCGCTTAGCGAGGTGCCTGGCCTGGCTTTCGAGTTTGATCAGTTGCGCAGACAGAGCGCCCAGTTGCTCCACGGCAGAGGGCATCAACGGTGCTGCGGGCGCCAGCGCTGCTGACGCGTCCCTGCGCGACATCCAGTGGCCCAGGCCGCAGCCCAGTTGCCAGCAGCACGCATGCGGCCAGCGCAGCGCCCAGCAGCAGCGCGGGCAGCGACAGCGTCCGCAGTCGTGATCCGCTGCTGGAGCCGGCGGCGATCAGCACAAAAGACCTCGGGATTTTTCGGCGCGGGGGGTCTTTGCAGTCGATGCTGCGGCCACATGGGCCATCCTAGGCGCGCTGGCAGCTCACGGGCTGTGAACAGCGGCTACGCTTTGTTTGTTTGCGCTGCGCCGTTCAAGCCTGCGCGTTCAGCCCGGTGGCGTGCCTTCAAGGCGCAGTTGGACCGCGGCCGTGCTGCTGCTGCCGGGTGTGCCGAGTCGTGCGGCCGCGACGCCACGGTTGACCAAGTGCCTGTGAAGCTGCTGGCCGCGCTGTGCGATCAGTTGCGCGCCGCTTGTTGCAGTGCCGGTTGCAGTGCCGGTTGCATTGCCGGTTGAATTGGCAGCCACGTTGCCGCTTGCCTGCCCTGATGCACCGTCTGGTACGGCAAGCAGCGGCAGCCGCAAAGCGGGCACGCGACGCATGCTTTCGGCCACTTTGTCGAGCACGGCGGCCAGCGCCGGCTTGATGCGGCTGCGGCCGGCGTCGAAGCAGAACTCCAGCGGCACCTCGACCGTGACGGCACCGTCGCTGCGCTGCGCGATGCGCACCGGCGTGTCCTTGAACCACGACTGCAGCCACTGCCGTTCGACATCCAGCGCAGCGGGTGCGGCAGCCCGCTGCCCGGCTGTCGGGGCCGGGCCCGTGCCACCTGGCGGCGCTACGCTGGTGCAGGCGGACAGCAGCCCCGCCGCCATGCACCCTGCAGCATAGGCATTCCACTGGCGCCGTTGCATGCCTTGCATCGTCTCAAGCATTGAGGAAGCCGAGGTTGCGTGCGCGGGGATCGAACTTCGCCAGGTTGGGGAAGATGTCCAAGGTCGTGGCCGGCAGCGCAAACTGGGGGTCGAGCCTGCCGGTGCAGCCGTACCTCATCATCGTGCCAATGTCGCTGCCGGTGTCGCTGCCGGTAGGGCGGACGGTGGCATGCGTCAAGAAGCGCGGCGCTTCCGTGGTGGTGGCCGGGCGTTTGGTGGAAGGCGTGCCGGGGTTGGTGGGTCCGATCGGGCCAATCACGGTTTGCGCCAGGCTCACGCCGCTGCAGCAAACGACGCCACGGGTCAGCAGCATCCCCAACGACAGCCTGCGCAGCGGCGCAGGCCGTTCCATTGGCAGCAGACCTGGCTGGTTCTGTTTCAAGGCGCGCTCCTCATGCAAGACAGCCCTGAGCATCGCCTGCCCTTGCATGCAGACGCAAGCGCTGCTACCTCTGTACACAACCGTGTCTGCTTTGTAGCAGGCGCACTATGCTGCGCTGCCATGAAAGAACCCGCCTTTCCGTCCGACCTCCGAGCCGCCGGCTTCGACGCGCTGCACGACGATCTGCCCGCCTGGCGCGGCGTGATGGCTTCGTTGGCAGCCGATCATTCCGCAGAGCCGGTGGTGCAGATGGCAACCGGCACCGTGCTGGTCGCACTGCTGGGCCGGACGCTGGCGCTGAAGCTATACCCACCTTTTCTGCGCGACCACTTCGAATTCGAGTGCGCCATGCTTGTGCGTGTCGGCGGACGCCTTCAGGTGCCCACGCCGGTGCTGCTGAAGACGGGCGAACGTGAAGGCTGGCCCTGGCTGCTGATGTCGCAGTTGGCGGGTGAACCGCTCACTGCCGTCTGGCCAGCGCTGAACGAGCCTGCCAAGTGCTCGTTGCTGTCCACCCTGGGCGCGCTGGCGGCCGAGGTGCATGCCTTGCCCGTGGCCGACATGGCCCGCCACGCGCCGCCGTGGTCCGACTTCCTGGCTGCACAGCGTGCAAGCTGCCACAGCCGCCAGCACCGCACCGCACTGCCGCTGCATCTGCTGCAGCAGCTGGACGTCTTTGTGCAGGGCGCTGTCGCC
Organism: Rubrivivax sp.; assembly: GCA_043716775.1. Taxonomy (GTDB): domain Bacteria; phylum Pseudomonadota; class Gammaproteobacteria; order Burkholderiales; family Burkholderiaceae_C; genus Rubrivivax. Next base: position 2,811 of record JAYSYB010000281.1, on the reverse strand, counting down.
GACGGCCCGCACGTCATCCTCAGCGGCGAGTACACGCCAATGAATCTGCTGGCCCGCCGCGGCCGGCTGTGCGGCATGTTCGACTTTGGCGACGGCCTGGTCGGGCCGCGCGAATACGACTGGCTGGGCCCGATGGCCTTTCTGGCTGCGGGCCACGCCAACCGCTGCCGAGCCTTCCTGGACGGCTATGGCGTTGTGCTCAATGCCGGGCAGCGCCTGGCGCTGCTGCGGCTGCTGCTGCTGCACCGCTACAGCAATCTGAAAGCGCAGATCGCCCTGCCGGGCTGGCAGCGTGCGCCCAACTTCGAAGCGCTGGCCGAGTTGATCTGGCCCTGATGGGCGGCAGCCTGCGATCACTATGACCTGCGGTCTCAGCCACTCAGGCCGCAGCGTCCAGCCCGCTGGCAAAGTGCGCCCGCATCAGCCGAGACGCAGCCGCCGCGTCTCGCGCTTCGATGGCCGCCATCAGCGCCCGGTGTTCGGCCAGCGATTCCGCCAGCCGACCGCGCTTGAACAGCGAATGGTGACGGTTGAGCTTCATCACCTTGCGCAGGTCGGCCACCATCTGCAGCGCCCAGCGGTTGCCCGCCTGCTGCAGCAGCGTCATGTGGAACTGCTCGTTGACCGCGAAGAAGCTGTCGCGGTGACGGGCCTGCTTTTCCAGCTGCGCGTGCAGGCCAGCCAGCTCAGTGCGTTGCACGGCGGTGGCGTGGGCGGCCACCTGGCCCGCGGCGTCACTTTCCAGCAAGGCCAGCAGGTGATAGACCTGCGCCACATCGTCGCGCGACATCTCGGTGACGTAGGCGCCGCGGCGCAGCTTCATCGTCACCAGGCCTTCAGCGGCCAGCACCTTCAGCGCTTCGCGCAGCGGTGTGCGGCTGATGCCGTATTCGCCGGATAACTTCATCTCGTCCACCCAGCTGCCGGGCTCGAGTTCACGCGCAAAAATCTGCTGGCGCAGGCGCTCGGCCACGTCCTGGTAAAGGGCGCGGCGGGCCAAAGGCTTTTGGGCAGTATCAGTAACCAAGATCGTTCGTCTGTCGGCGTGCAAGGGTTTTTGAATTCATAATTATGCATAATACCGATAGGGCAGCAAGCCTGATCGGGGCGCGCTTGCAAAGGCGCGGGCCCGTGTCCCGCCCGCCGCCCGCCGCCTGTCACCCACCACCCGCGATCCGCCACTCCCGATCCAAGGATCCCCACCATGACCAGCCGCACCGGCGCAGAGCCGTTCAAGACCGCCACGCTCGACCAGTGGCAGAAGGCTGCTGCCAAGTCCGCACCTGGCGGCGACGTGGCGGCCTTGGACTGGACCACGCCAGAAGGCATCCGCGTCAAGCCGCTGTACACCGCAGCCGACACGGCAGCGCTGCCGCACACGCACACGCTGCCCGGTTTTGAGCCCTTCTTGCGCGGCCCGCAAGCCACCATGTACGCGGTGCGGCCGTGGACCATTCGTCAGTACGCGGGTTTCTCGACAGCCGAGGACAGCAACGCCTTCTACCGCCAGGCGCTGGCCGGCGGTGCGCAGGGCATCAGCGTGGCCTTCGACCTGGCCACGCACCGCGGCTACGACAGCGACCACCCGCGTGTCAGCGGTGACGTGGGCAAGGCGGGTGTGGCCATCGACAGCGTCGAGGACATGAAGATCCTCTTCGACGGCATCCCGCTGGACACCGTCAGCGTCAGCATGACGATGAACGGCGCCGTGCTGCCGGTGCTGGCCGGCTACGTGGTGGCGGCCGAAGAGCAGGGGGTTTCGCAAGAGCGCCTGAGCGGCACGATCCAGAACGACATCCTCAAGGAGTTCATGGTCCGCAACACCTACATCTACCCGCCAGAACCCAGCATGCGCATCGTGGCCGACATCATCGACTACACCGCGCGCTGCATGCCGAAGTTCAATTCGATCAGCATCAGCGGATATCACATGCAGGAAGCCGGCGCCAACCAGGCGCTGGAACTGGCGCTGACGCTGGCCGACGGCAAGGAATACGTGCAGGTGGCCATCAACAAGGGCCTGGACGTTGACGCCTTTGCCGGCCGCCTGAGCTTCTTCTGGGCCATCGGCATGAATTTCTATCTGGAGATCGCCAAGATGCGCGCCGCGCGGCTGTTGTGGACGCGCATCATGAAGGGCTTTAACGCACAGCAGCCGAAGAGCCTGATGCTGCGCACCCACTGCCAGACCAGCGGCTGGAGCCTGACCGAGCAGGACCCCTACAACAACATCGTGCGCACCACCGTTGAAGCCATGGCTGCCGTGTTTGGTGGCACGCAAAGCCTGCACACCAACAGTTTCGACGAAGCCATCGCGCTGCCCACCGAATTCAGCGCCCGCATCGCACGCAACACGCAGCTCATCGTGCAGGAAGAGACGCACATCACGAGCGTGGTGGACCCGTGGGCCGGCAGCTACATGATGGAGAGCCTGACGCAGGAGATGGCCGACAAGGCCTGGGCCATCATTGAAGAAGTCGATGCCATGGGCGGCATGACGAAGGCGGTGGACAGCGGCTGGGCCAAGCTCAAGATCGAGGCCAGCGCGGCCGAGAAGCAGGCCCGCATCGACGCCGGCAAGGACGTGATCGTCGGCGTCAACAAGTACAAGCTGGCCAAGCCCGACGCCATCGAGACCCGCGACGTGGACAACGTCAAGGTGCGTGTTGGGCAGGTGGCTCGGCTGCAGCAGATTCGCGCCACGCGCGACGGCGCCCGGGTGCTGGCCAGCAGGTTGCCGCTGCCGCCGCCTTTGCCAGCTCGCGCGGCAGCTGTCAGCGCGTCCAGCGTGGCCAGCACCCGGGCGCCGTC
>JAYSYB010000029.1:0-2519 GCA_043716775.1 Rubrivivax sp. | reverse complement strand
ATTGTGTACGCGCAGGGCGAAGCAGTGCAATCGCGGCTCGGCGGCGAAACCTTGCGTCTGGAGCGGCGTATCGAGGCAGTTATCGGCGCATGCGAACTGCGACTGACCGACACGGTCACCAACGAAGGAAACCGGCCGCAACACCACGACCTGCTCTACCATTTCAACTTCGGCTACCCAGGCATCACCAGCGGCTCGACGGTGGAACTGGATGGCACGCCATTACTCGGCCCGATCCGCCTGCCGGATGACAACGCCGACTCCACGGTGCGTTGCGTCAGCACGATTGCCAGCAGCCACGCCCGTTGCGTGCTGCGCACTCCCATGAAGAACGGCGCGATTCTTTATGTGACGCTGGCTTTTGACACCACCACGCTGCCATTCCTCCAGGTGTGGCAAGACCTGCGGCCGCGCTGCGGCCTGCTGGCTATCGAACCTTGCACCAGCGCCTGGGAGTCGGGTGGCCGCAGCGCGCCAGGGCCACTGCTGGCGCCAGGCGAGCAGCGCCGCTACAGCCTCACGCTGCATTGCGACCTTCAGCCCGCGCCCCCCGGACACGGCAACACGCCCGCTTGAGAACCCGTCCAACACCTTCAACCCCGGAGACACCATGAGCACACCAACCAAAAAGCTTCACCCCACGCGCCGCAACATCCTTTCGACTGCCGGCGGTATGGCTCTCGCAGCCGCGCCCCTGGGGGTATTTGCACAGGCACCCGGCAAACCGATACGGGTCGCCGTGCCGCAGGCTCCCTGGTACAACAGCTTCGAGCGCCTGACGCCGCTGTATGAACGCCTCAACGCCGCCAAGGTGGAACTCGAAGTCAGCCCCTTCACCGGGCTGCTCGAGAAGACCCGCAATGCGGTGCGTTCGCCCGAGTCGGCTTTCGACGTGATCTGCATCAACTCCCAGTTCATTCCCGAGTTCTACGACGGTGGATTCATCGAACCCCTGCACAAAATCAATCCGAAGTTCAAGTTGCAGCCCGAAGTAGTCAATTACGACAACACGCTGCGCTGGAACGCCACCCGCAAATCCTTCGATGCGCAGGGCGATGTGATGGGCATACCGGTGAACGGCAACATCCAACTGCTTTACTACCGTACGGACCTTTACGCGCAGAAGAACCTCAAGGTTCCGACCACCTGGGAGGCTTTGGCAGCCAATGCGAAGGCGCTTAATGGTGGCGGCGTGGCCGGTTTCGGACTGCGCGGCAACCGGGGGTTTTTCGAATCGAGCTACGACTTCTATCCACTGTTGGCCAGCTTTGGTGGCGACATCTTCCGCACCCCGGCCAAGGGTGACTACACCGTGGTCATCAACAGCCCGGAAGGATTACGCGCGCTGGAATTCCTTCAGGGCCTGTCGAAGGACAGCGGCCTGGCCGGCGGCTTCGGCACCTTGACGCAAGCGCGCATCATCCAGCTTATGACCAGCGGCAAACTGGCCCAGGCCATGATCGTGACGGCCGCCTGGCCGCAGATGGACGACGCGGATCGTTCCAACGTAGTGGGCAAGGTCAACGTCGCGCCGCTGCCCGCCGGGCCGACGGGCAAGGCCGTAACCACCCTGGGGCACTGGATAGCCGCCGTGCCGCGCAATCTGCCCGGCGCGCGCAAGCAAGCCGGCCTGGCCTACCTGGACTGGTTCCAGCAGAAAACCACGCAGATGCAGTACCGCGACGTCGGCGCGGTGCCGGTGCGCCAGGACGTGTTGACCATGGACCCGGGCCAAGACCCGAAATACCGGCTGTTGCCCGCCGTCGCGGCCTCCTCCGGCAACACGCGCCTGATGCTGCCCGTGCCCCAGGCGGCCGAAATCGCCGACGTGATGGAACTGCAAATCAACAAGGCTCTGATTGGCGAGGCCACGGCCGCCGCCGCGCTCAATCAGATGGCACAGGGCATCGAGGCGATCATGCGCAAGGCCAACGCCAGCACCGGACGTTTGCCGGATCTCAAATGACCCCAGCCGCCGACGCGGTCACAGCGCCCCCTGCCACAGCGCTTTGGCGCTACGGCAGCGTGGCGCCGCTGTTTATTTTTTACGCCGCGCTCACGGTGCTGCCGCTGCTCAATCTGGGCTTCATGGCACTCGGCAATCTGGCCTGGGTGGATGGCCATGCCCAGTGGAGCTTCGCGGGCACCGAACACCTGCGCGCCGTGGCGACCGACGCGGTCTACCGCATCGGCGTTGCCAACACGCTTTGGTTCTCCGCCGTGTCGGTAGCCATCCAGATGGTGCTGGGTTTCACGCTGGCGCTGCTGGTGTCGCGCACGCAGCGCGGCGGCCACGGCTACCGCATGCTGCTGCTGCTGCCCATCCTCATGCCGGGCATTGTCATCGGCGCGATATGGAAGTTGATGTACGACCCGGATTTCGGCGTTGTCAACCAGTTGCTGGCACTGCTGGGCGCCGCCCCACGCGACTGGACCGGGTCGCCCGATCTGGCAATGGCCTCGATCATCGTGGTAGACGTGTGGCACTGGACGCCGTTTGTGTTCCTGCTCATGCTCGC
>JAYSYB010000280.1:0-1683 GCA_043716775.1 Rubrivivax sp. | reverse complement strand
GTCCGAGTCGCTGGCCAAGGCCGGCATTCAGGGCGCCTATGTGGGCGCGCTGAAGTTTGTCGGCAACCCCGAGCTGATTTCACGCACCCACTTTGCGCGCTTTCTGGTTGAAGCGGGCGTCTGCCGCGACACCAGCGAAGTCTTTCGCAAATACCTGACCGAAGGCAAACCCGGCTATGTGCCGCACCGCTGGGCCACGCTGCGCGACGCCGTGAGCTGGATCACGCAGGCTGGCGGCATCGCGGTGATTGCCCACCCGGGGCGCTATAAATTCACGGCCAACGAAGAGTACGCGCTGTTCACCGAGTTCAAGGCGCATGGCGGCCAGGCGGTGGAAGTCGTCACTGGCAGCCACACGCCGCAGGAATACCTGAAGTACGCCGAGACGGCCAAGGAATTTGGCCTGGCGGCATCGCGCGGCAGCGACTTTCACAGCCCCGACGAAAGCCACACCGAGCTCGGCACCCTGCCGTTTTTACCGGAGGCGCTGACCCCGGTATGGGAACTGCTGGCTGATCGTATCCAGTGACCGGCATTCGCCTGACCAGCCGGGCCGGCGCGCTGACCGGCATCGCGCTGCTGGTGACCGCGCTGGCTTGCTTTGCGGTGCTGGACACCACCACCAAATTCATCTCGCTGAGCGTGCCGCTGCTGATGGCGCTGTGGTTTCGCTACGCCTTTCAAGCCATCGCGACCACGCTGGCGGTGCTGCCACGTCGCGGCTGGTCGCTGCTGCGCACGGCGCATCCGAAGTTTCAGTGCCTGCGCGGCGTGTTGCTGCTGACCACCAGCGTTCTGGCGTTTTTCAGCTTGCGCTACATGCCGGTGGGCGAGTTCACGGCCATCGTCATGATCACGCCGCTGGTGATCACGCTGCTGGCCTCGCTGACGCTGGGCGAGCGTGTCTCTCAGTTGCGCTGGGCGCTGGTGGCGGGCGGCTTTGCCGGCACGCTGATCATCATCCGCCCCGGCGGCGAGCGCTTTGACTGGACCCTGCTGTTGCCGCTCGCGCTGGTGGTGTCGAACGCCTGGTTCCAGATTTTGACCAGCCGCTTGGCGCGCACCGAAGACCCTTTGACCATGCATTTTTATACCGGCTGGGTCGGCACGCTGCTGGCGTCCATCGCGCTGCCCTTCGTCTGGACCGCGCTAGACTCCTGGACGCTATGGGCCAGTCTGGGCCTGATGGGGCTGATGGCCACCGTGGGACATTTCATGATGATTCTGGCCTATGCGCGCGCGCCGGTGTCCACCCTGACACCTTTCCTGTATGCGCAGATCGGCTTTGCCATGATCGGTGGCTGGCTGGCGTTTTCGCATGTGCCCGATCACTGGGCTTTGTTTGGCATTGGCCTGGTCGCGGTGTGCGGCGCAGCCGGCGCCTGGCTGGCCGTGCGCGAGAGCCGGATAATGATTGAACCGACGGAATCCTGAAGCGATTTCAACCACAAAACTCCAAGAAAATTCCAAGACTTTTATATGGCTCAGCTATTTGAAGTGCATCCCGACAATCCGCCCGACCGCCTGCTCGGCCAGGCGGTTGATCTGATCCGGCGCGGCGGCATTGCGGCGGTGCCGACCGACTCGAGCTACGCGCTGGTCTGCCAGCTCGACGACAAGGCGGCGGCCGACAAACTGCGGCGCATCCGCGGCGTCGATGACAAGCACCACCTGACGCTGCTG
>JAYSYB010000279.1:0-1688 GCA_043716775.1 Rubrivivax sp. | reverse complement strand
TCGTGGCAGGCCAGGAAGAACTCCATCTCCTGCGACACGGTGAACTCCAGGTACATGCGTCGGCTGTAGCACAGCACCATCACGAAGAAGCTCAGGCGACGCCGCGTGTTGCCGACAGCGACGGTGCCGAGCTCACCCCAGTCGATCTGCGCGCACTCGCCGGGCTCGAAGTCCAGCTTGAGGAAGGCCGGCTGCCGGCGCGGCCGGATGCGGTGCACGTAGTCCTTGACGATGGTGATGCCGCCGCTGTAGCCGGCCTCTGCCAGCCGCTGGTAAATCTGCTGAGCGCTGTACGGGTGGGCGTCGAGCCAGCGCACGATCTGGCCCTTGAAGGCGTCGAGCTTGCTGGTGCGCGGCACGGCACGGCGCGCTCGGAACTGCTCGACGTCCGCCCACCTGGCCACGGTGCGTGTGTCCAGGCCCAGCGCACGCGCGGCCTGCGCCACCGTGAGTTGCTGGCGCACCAGATGGTCGCGGATGCGGCAGAAGGTCTCGTAGTCAACCACGGCGCTGCTGCGCCTGCTGCAGCAGCATGGCCAGGCTCACGGGATGGCCGGCGGCAGCGCCCGGCGTACGCGGTGCCGGGCGCGGCGCCGCCGCCACGGTCTCTGGCAGGGCCAGCACCTGATACAACGGCGAGCGATAGGCGATGAGATCCAGCTCGATGAGCTGCTGGCGTGCCGCAGCAAACTGCTCATCACTCAGGCGCAACCGCCGCGCCAGCGTCGGGGTGCCGTAGTAGCTCAGGCCCTGGGCGTCCGACACCGTGACCAGGAACAGGTACAGCGCAGCCGAGCGCGCCTCGCAGCGGTCGATGAAGTGCTGCTGTACGAGCGCCTGGTCAACCCAGCTGAACTGCTCGGGGACCTGGCGCAGCCGCTCGGGCCGAAGTAGCTGTTTGATGGCCTTCACCACACCTCCCGTTGATGACGTCGCGCCCAAGTTGTACGAGGCGCCGAGTGGTGCTGGCCATGTCATCTTGTAACGCCGGCTGGAACAGATGGGCCACAAGCCCCGCCAGCAAAGGCGATTCGGCGTTCAAGAGATCTTGTAACGCCACGGTCGCGCCCGTCTCGACAGGCTCAACACGATCGGCACATTCATCAACCGCATCAGGCACTTGCGGCGTCAAGAGATCTTGTAACGCCCGCGACGGCCGAGCCCTGCCGCGGCTGTAACCCGGATGCGCGGCACGCCACGCCTGCACCCGGGCGACGTGTACGGGGCCGCTGAAGTAGTCGTTGTTGGGCGGCCGGGCAAGCCAGGCAGCTTGGCTGGCGGCCTTGCTCGCGCGTCGGCAATCGGCAGCGCAGCAGTACCGCTGGCGCTCACCCTTGCGATGGTCGGGGATGAAAAACTCCGCGCATGACATGCACTTGCGCTGTCCCGCCTTGGCCATCGAAGCTCCCCAACGAACCCGTCGAGTGCGACGACCACCTCGACCGAACACTCGTCGGATCGGAGTCTGAAGAAGACAGGAAGCGGAGCTGAAGAAGACCGTCAGAGACGGTGATCCGAAGAAGACGGATCAGCAAGAACACGCACGTTCAGACCGGCTGAAAGAAGACAAATTCAAGCCGGCGCCCACACGGCCAGCAAAGGCGTGCGGATGAACGACTGCTGCTGAAGGCTGCGGCTCCATCGCCGCGAGATCGCGGCGGCCCTGGTCGGTGTGGCCCCAATGGCCA
>JAYSYB010000278.1:0-1690 GCA_043716775.1 Rubrivivax sp. | reverse complement strand
GACAAGCTGCTGGGCGGGCCGCAGGCGGGGCTGATCGTTGGCGACAAGGCGCTCATCCAGAAAATCAAGAAACACCCGCTGAAACGTTCGCTGCGGCTGGACAAGATGACGATCGCGGCGTTGGAGGCCACCCTCAAGCTCTACCGCGACCCGGACCGCCTGGCCAAGCGCCTGCCCGTGCTGCGCTTGCTGACCCGCAGCGAGACCGAGTTGAAACTGCTCGCCGATCGCCTGGCGCCCGCGGTCGCACAAGCTCTAGGCCCCAGCATGCAGGTGCAGGTGCTGCCCTGCCGCAGCCAGATCGGCAGTGGTTCGCTGCCAGTTGACCGCCTGCCCAGCGCTTGCATTGCCATCGGCGCAGCGCCTGGCGCCAAGCGCCCCGGCAGCCTGCCAGACCGCCTGGCTGCGGCCTTGCGCAGCCTGCCCATTCCGGTCATCGGCCGTATCGAGGACGCCCAGCTCAAACTTGATCTGCGCTGCCTGGACGGTGCAGCGGCCGAGGCGGCGTTCATCGGCCAATTGCAGCAGCTGCAGAAGCTGATGCATCTAACAGCAGCGGGGACCTGAGCCCGCCCGCGATCAGACCGTAGGCGGTTCGGCTGCGGGGTGCGGCTGGTCTTTCAGTTCGTCGTCTAGCAGTCCCATGGCCCGCGCCAGCAGGATCAGGCGCTGCCGGGCCAAGGGTGACTGCGCCAGCTGCACCACTTCATCGTCAGCCACGTCCAGCCCATCGCTTCGCTGAAAATGCGGGTCGGAGTGAAACAGCTTGCGCAAGGCTGCGTTGCGCACCCGCGCATCGACACCGGGCGCCGTGAAGGCTGTGTAGTCGGATTCGGGCGTCAGCTGCGCCACATCGTCCAGGGTGGGTGTCGTCACGGGCACGGGCACGGGCTTGAGCACAGACGCGCTTGCGGCCGACCGTGCGGCGAGCCCGTCGATGCTGTCAGCCACCTGATTTCACCGCTGCGGCGCTGGCAGCCGCGAATACTTCGCGTTCCTCGGGGCTCATGAAAGACATCGCGCGCACTTTGCGGCCGGTGTCAGGGCGGAAGTGGGCGTTGGTGAACAGACGCAGCCATTCGCACAGTTCAGGCTCCAGCGGCACGTTCTCCACCACCTCCTCGGCGGTCATGCGGCGGTCGGCTTCGATGTAGGAGACGCTCACGCCGGTCAGGTTCAACGCTGACGGGTCGGCCGCGTCAGGCACCCAGGACACAAACCACACCGGCTGCCCGGAGCTCAGGTTGAGGAAATAGCCCTTGCACTCGTCTGCAAACAGCTGCACCACAAAGCCACCGTAGAGCCAGCGCGAGGTCTTGCCGTCATCGTGAAGGCAACGTGGCGAGCTTCCGAAGACGCCTTCGTCAGGCACGACCTCGAGCAGGCGAAACGACCAGTTCTCCCAGGCATTCGGGTTGGCGACCCGCTCGACAACGGCCGCGACCTGAATGGCCTCTGCGGCCTTCACGGCCATACGATCCTGCAAATTGAGAAAGGCATGCGCATCAGTCTAGCCCAGGCGCCGAATCGCACCCGCGAGTCGCGTCAGCAAGTCCCCGCAGTGAATCGCACCAGCGGATTTCTGAAGCAAAGCTCGTCAGCACGCAGGACAACTTGTCGCAGCCACGGCACCTAGCCGCAGCGCAGGCACGGGGCGACCCTTGTGGTGGCGCAGCAAGGTCGATCGTAG
>JAYSYB010000277.1:0-5398 GCA_043716775.1 Rubrivivax sp. | reverse complement strand
TGGATGATCGCCGAGCCGGCCGAAGCCGCGCAGCTGGCGGTCAAGCGCGCCATCGACGGCAGCGACCCGGCGCTCAATCTCGAACTGATCAAGCTGCGCAATGCCTCCAGCGTCTCCGCATTGACGCGTGACAAGGGCCTGGGTGCGCTGGACGGCGCGTCGCTGCAGAAGGCGGCAGACGTCTATCGCCAGCTGGGTCTGGTGCAGCGGCCGCTGGACATGGCCCAGGTCGTCGTCACCGACCTGCTGCCCGGACGCTGAGACGGTGATGAACTTCCAGGGCAAGGTGGTGCTGGTGACGGGCGCGTCGCGCGGCATCGGCGCGGCCATCGCGCGGGCTTTTGCCGCACGGGGCGCGGCGGTGGCCGTGAACTACTTGAACCGGCATGCAGCGGCGCAGGCCGTGGTGCAGGCCTGTCGCGAAGAGGGCGGCGACGCGGTGGCGCTGGCCGCCGACGTGACGCTGCCGGCGGCGGCCGAGAACCTGGTGCAGCGCGTGGTGGCTGAATTCGGCCGCCTGGACGTGCTGGTCAACAACGCCTTTGCGCCCTATGCCTTCGACCCCGAGCAACGCCAGCCCGTCGATGCGCTGGCTTGGGCCCACTTCCAGCGCCAGTTCGAAGGTGCTGTCGGTGCCGCTTTCCACCTGTGCCGCGCGGCGCTGCCGCATTTGCGGCGCGATGCGCAAGGGGCCATCGTCAACATCGTCAGCGATCTGATCGAGGACCCCGTCGTGCCGTACCCCGACTACGCGACGGCCAAGTCAGCGCTGGTGGGCTTCAGCCGCCAGCTGGCGGCCGAACTGGGGCCGCAGGGGGTGCGCGTGAACTGCGTGGCCCCGGGCTTGGTGCACCCCACCGCAGGCAGCGCCGGCACGCGCGCGGCCTTCCGCGAGGCCCTGGCCGCCGCCACGCCGCTGCGGCGGCTGGCACGGCCCGAGGACATCGCGGGCCCGGTGGTCTTCCTGGCCTCGGCCGACAGTGGCTTCGTCACCGGCCAAGTGCTGTTTGTCGATGGTGGAAGGGTGATGCGATGAATCGAACTGCTGGAACGCGCGTGATCGTGCTGGACAACGCGCGCGGCGCGCCAAATGCGATGCCGCTGGCGCAGGCCTGCGAACAAGCCGGCCTGCCGACTGACGCAACGCCGGGCAGCTGGCCTGTGCTGACCGCAGCGCTGCGCGCGCAGGGTGCGATTGCCGTGCTGGTGAACGCGGACGCAGCGGCCCAGGACCCGTCCCGCCACTGGCTCGATGCCGCGCACGCCCGCGGCTGGATCACGCCGCAGGCTGGCGGTGACATCGACATCGACCGCCTGCCGCCCGCCTGGCAGGCCCAGCTGGCGCTGGGACATGTGCCCGCCGACGCCGCGCTGCTGGCCTGGCCAGCGCTGCCGGGGCTGTCGTGGGGCGACCAACCCGGTGAGCCGTCCACCCCACCCGCGCCGCCCGCGCCGACGCAACTCGGCACAGCCACGCCGCTGGGCCTGTACGCCATCGCCGACAACGCCGCCGCACTGCGCAGCGTGCTGAACGCCGGCGTGCGCACCGTGCAGCTGCGGGTCAAGCAGCCGGCCGACGCCGATGCGGCCTGGCATGCCGCCTTGCGCGCCACCGTCCGCGACAGCCTGGCAGCGGCCGACGGGCAGGGCGCGCAGCTCTTCATCAACGACCACTGGCGGCTGGCGGCCGAGCTGGGCGCCCGCGCGGTGCATCTGGGCCAGGAGGATTTCCTGGCGTTGGACGCTCACGGCCACGCCGAGTTTCGCGCCAGCGGCCTGGGCCTTGGCGTCAGCTCTCACGCTGTCTGGGAGCTGTGCCGGGCGCGCAGCCTGGCGCCGCAGTACATCGCCTGCGGCCCCGTCTGGCCGACGACCACCAAGGACATGCCCTGGCGGCCCCAGGGCCTGGACACCCTGGCCTGGTGGTGCGCTGTCGCAGGCGCGCCCGTGGTGGCCATCGGCGGCATCCTGACACCCGAGCAGGTGCGCCAGACCGCAGCGGCCGGTGCGTCGGGCGTGTGCGTCCTGCGGGGTCTGGGCATCGAACTGCAACGCACCGTGCCCGCTCTGCAACAGGCCTTCGAGCAGGGCCGACAAGAGGCGCAAGCCCGGGCAGGCCAGCCTGTCGCGAAACTGCACCCCACGCTGGGCAGCGCGGCATGACAACGCCGGCAACGCGACCCCTGCACATCGGCATTGCGGGCGCTGGGCTGCTGGGCCGCCTGCTGGCCTTCACTCTGTCGCGCGCCGGGCACCGCGTCGAGGTGCATGACCCGGCTGAAGGCCCCGAAGCCCGTGGCGCCGCGGGCTGGACAGCCGCCGGCATGCTGAGCCCGCTGGCCGAGCTGGAGTCCGCCGATGAGCGGGTCTTCCGCTGGGGCCTGCGCTCCATCGCGCTGTGGCCGCAGATCCTGGCCGCGCTGCCGGTGCCGGTGGACTTTCGCTGCGACGGCAGTCTGCTGGTCGCGCACCGCGAAGACGCCGGCGCGGCGCGTCGCGTGCTGGACGTGCTCGCGCACAAGGCTCCGACGGGCCATGCCGCGCAGCCGGTTTCGGCGGCCGAGCTGGCGCAGCTGGAGCCTGCGCTGCGCAGCGGCCTGCACGCCTGGCTGCTGCCCGGCGAAGGCCGCATCCACACCGTGCAAGCGATGGCCGCGCTGGCCGCGGGGGATACAGCGGTCCGCTGGTGTTGGGGCTCGCCGGTTTCCGAGGTCGAGCCCGGTCGGCTGCTGCTGCCCGGCGGCCCTGCCGCCTTCGACTGGGTCTTCGACGTGCGCGGCGTCGGCGCCCGCCCGCAGGTGTCGGTTCGTGGCGTGCGCGGCGAGATCTTCTGGCTGCAGGCGCCCGGCCTGGGACTGTGCCGGCCGGTGCGCCTGCTGCACGCCCGCCACCGGGTCTATCTGGTGCCGCGGGCGCCGGACCTCGTCGTCGTCGGCGCCAGCGAGATCGAAAGCGAAGACCGCTCGCCAGTCTCGCTGCGCAGCACGGTCGAGCTGCTGGCCGCGGCGCACAGCATCGTGCCCGCGCTTGCGGAGGCGCGCATCGTGCACAGCGAAACCAACCTGCGCCCTGCGCTGCCCGACAACCTGCCGTGCATCGACGTGCAGCCCGGCCTCGTGCGCATCAACGGCCTGTTCCGCCACGGCTGGCTGATCGCGCCTGGGCTGGTCGAAACGGCGTTGGAAACGGCCTTCGGCAACGGCCTCGCCCGGCCTGCTGGCCAGGCCCAGGAGATCCCCACATGATCGAGATCCGCCTCAACAGCGAGGCACGTCAACTTGCCGCAGGCACCACGCTGGACGCGCTGATCGCCATGCTGGGCCAGACGCCAGCCGCGCTGGCCACCGCCGTCAACGGCAACTTCGTCCCGCGCGCGCAGCGCGCCGCCTGCTGCCTGCAGGACCGCGACGCCGTCACCACCTTCCAACCCATCACCGGGGGATGACACCATGAGCCTTGCCATCGGGGGCATGGAGCTCCAGAGCCGCTTCTTCCTGGGCACCGCCAGCTACCCGTCGCCGGCCGTGCTGCGCGGGGCCATCGAATCGGCTGGCACGCAGGTCGTCACCGTGGGCCTGCGGCGGCAACTGGCTGGCGGCGGCCAGGGTCAGGACGGCGGTGATTTCTACCGCCACATCCGCGAGTCGGGCGCCCACCTGCTGCCCAACACCGCCGGCTGCACCACTGCGCGCGAGGCCGTCACGCTGGCGCGCATGGCGCGCGAGATGTTCGGCACCCACTGGATCAAGCTCGAGGTGGTGGGCGACGAGTACACCTTACAGCCCGACCCATGGGAGCTGGTCGTGGCGGCGCGCGAACTGGCCGCCGACGGCTTCGAAGTCTTTCCCTATTGCACCGACGACCTCGTCACCTGCAATCGCCTGCTCGACGCGGGCTGCCGCATCCTGATGCCGTGGGGCGCGCCCATCGGCTCGGGGCAAGGCCTTCTGAACCCGTCGGCGCTGCGCACCCTGCGTGCGCGGCTGCCCGGGGTGCCGCTGATCGTCGACGCGGGCATCGGCTCGCCGCGTGACGCGGTGCAGGCGATGGAGCTGGGCTTCGATGCCGTGCTGGTCAATTCCGCTGTGGCGCTGGCCCATGACCCGGTCACCATGGCTCGTGCGTTCCGACTGGCCATTGAGGGCGGACGGCTGGCCTGGGAGGCCGGCATCATGGCCAAGCAGGAGATGGCAGTCGCCACGACGCCGGTCACGGGTCGGCCTTTCCTCTTGTAGGCGCTGTCCCCGTTGCAGCGCTGTACGCTACCGAACCGCAGCGAGGTCCACCCAGTGCCTGAAACTGTCCTTCGGCAGCACCCGCTCCTGGCCGGGACTGTGAGATCGCGGCTCTTCTCGGGAGCTGCCCTCGGCCGAAACGCAGACTGAACGACGGCTCTCTCCGCCAAAGGTCTTCAGGAGTCGACCCCTCAGCGACATACGCTGCCCTGAAGTCGTAGCCCCAAAGTGGCCGCTCGTGCCCGTACAGTGGGTCCCTGAAGGTAGCCCCGCAGCGGTAGGCACACATAGGTAGGCGTCACACGGCGCGATCAAGGCGCGGGGCGCGGCCTTCCGAACAAACCGAAAACATGGCGTAACAAAGCCCGATGATCGAGTCGTTGCCAAGGGACTTGCCAGATTCCCTGCAACCACCAGAATCGAGGCTCGTCGAGACAGCTAGGCCTTTTCAACGGAGTCGCTATGCAAAAGAGTTTTCAGCTTCTGAAATGCGTGGTGGCTGCCCTGGGGGTCCTGACCCTAGGCAGCGTTGGTGCCCAGATCCCAGCAAGCGGCGTCGAGGTTTCCAACGCGGTATCCGGACCGCACCTGCCCAGTCTGACCGGTGCGATGGCCCACCTGGAGGGTATGGGCGCGGAAAAGCGGGCCCGCCCTGTCATGAGCGTGCCGCTGGTAGATGGCCCTGGCACGGCTGCGGATCCAGTGACGCAGAACAGTGCCGGCACCTTGGCGGCAAGCACCGCGGGCCTGGGCTTCGACGGCGTCGGTGTCGGCCTGGGCAGCTACAGCCCGCGCTACGCGCCGCCGGACACAACGGGCGCTGTCGGTGCGACCCAGTATGTGCAATGGGTGAATGCCGACATCGCGGTCTTCGACAAGCTCACGGGCGCGCTGGCACAGGGCTACCCCAAGGCAGGCAACGCGCTGTTTGCCGGCTTCGGCGGCCCATGCGAGACCAGCAACGACGGCGACCCGATCGTGCAGTACGACAAGGCGGCCAACCGTTGGGTGTTGTCGCAGTTTGCGGTGCCGGGTGGCACCGCCGGCTACTGGCAGTGCGTGGCGGTGTCGGCCACCTTCGACGCGACCGGCGCCTACTACCGCTATGCCTTCCCCTACACGGCCTTCAACGACTATCCCAAGATGGGTGTCTGGCCCGATGC
>JAYSYB010000276.1:0-16340 GCA_043716775.1 Rubrivivax sp. | reverse complement strand
GCGCCAGCCAGTCGGTGGCCGTGGCGGACTGGTCGAGGGCTGGTTGGTGCGCCATGCCAATAATATAGCTCGCAATCAAATTGTGTGCAATGTAATTGCTGTCGAAAAGGCCGTTCAGCCCCCAGTCTGCAAAACTTCCAGTTCTGAATGCAGCGCCAGCCAGCGTTCTTCCAGCGTGCCTACCTCGGCGCTGATGTGGGCCAGGCGCCGGCCCAGTTCACCGTAGCCGTCCGCGCTGGCTGTGGGCTTGGCGGGTTGGGCGGGTTTGGCGGGCTTTTCCATCAGTGCTTCGACTTCCAGCTTCTCGGCCGCCAGCTTGGCCATGCGGTCGTCGATCCGCTGCAGCTCGGCCCGCAACGGGCGCGTCGATTCCGACTGCTTCACCCGCGCGACCTTGGCGTTCTTGCGGTCTTCGGGTGTGGTGTGGGTTGTAGCGGTTGGCTTGGGCGCTGCCTTGGGCTGCGACTTGGGCTGTGGCGCGGGTGCCAGGCGCGGCGCGTCCACCACCGGGGCCTTGGGCGGGTCGGGCAAAGGCTGGCCCTTGGCTGCAGCGCGGCTGACATCCAGCAGCCACTTCTGGTAGTCGTCCAGGTCGCCATCAAAAGGTTGCACCTGGCCCCGTGCCACCAGCCAGAACTCGTCGCAGACTTCGCGCAGCAGCGCGCGGTCGTGGCTGACCAGCATCACGGTGCCTTCAAATTCGTTGAGCGCAATCGACAGTGCTTCGCGTGTCGTCAGATCCAGGTGGTTGGTGGGCTCGTCCAGCAGCAGCAGGTTCGGCCGCTGCCACACCAGCATCGCCAGCACCAGGCGCGCTTTTTCGCCGCCGCTCAGGGAACCCACGGCCTGCTGCGCCATGGTGCCAGTGAAGCGGAAGCGGCCCAGGAAGTCGCGCAGCTCCTGTTCCCGCGCGGGCGGGCCCACGTCGCGCGCCAGCCGCACCATGTGCATCAGCGGGCCGTCGTCCAGGCTCAGCACATCCAGCTCCTGCTGCGCGAAGTAGCCGATGACGAGACCCTTGCCTTCGGTCATGGTGCCGGCCAGCGGCACCAGCGCCTTGGCGATGGTCTTCACCAGCGTGCTCTTGCCCTGGCCGTTGGCGCCCAGGATGCCGATGCGCTGGCCCGCCAACACGCTGCGGTTGAAGTTCTTGACGATGGCCGTGGAGCGACCGGCGCTCGGCCGCCCGAAGCCGGGCAAGGCCCCCTCGGGGGGCAGGCCGTCGCTTTCGACGGCCGTGGGGGCTGACAGGTACCCGCAGTCCAGGCTGTCAAAGGACAGCATCGGATTTGGCAGGCTCTGCGGTTCGCGGAATTCGATCTCGAAATCGCTCTCCATCAGCACTGGCGCCAGTCTCTCCATGCGCGCCAATGCTTTCACGCGGCTCTGTGCCTGCTTGGCCTTGCTGGCCTTGGCTTTGAAGCGGTCGATGAACTTCTGCAGGTGCGCGATGCGGTCCTGCTGCTTGCCGAAAGCCGCCGCTGCCAGCGTTAGGCGCTCAGCGCGCATCTCTTCAAAGGCGCTGTAGTTGCCGCCGTAGCGCGTCAGGATGTTGTCGTCCAGGTGCACGGTGACGCGGGTGATCGCGTCCAGGAATTCGCGGTCGTGGCTGATGACCAGCAAGAGGCCGTCAAAACGCTTCAGCCATGCTTCCAGCCACACCAGAGCGTCCAGGTCCAGGTGGTTGGTGGGCTCGTCCAGCAGCAGCAGCTCAGCCGGGCACATCAGCGCCCGTGCCAGCTGCAAGCGCATCCGCCAGCCGCCGCTGAAGCTGTTGACCGGCGCATCCAGCTGTTCGCTCTTGAAGCCCAGGCCCAGCAGCAAAGCCTGCGCGCGCGCTGGCGCGTCGAAGGCGCCGGCTTCGTCCAGCGCCAGGTGCGCGTGCGCCATGGCGTTGCCGTCGTTGCTGGCTTCGGCAGCGGTGAGCTCGTCCTGCGCGGCCTGCAGCGCCTTGTCGCCCTGCAGCACGAAATCAGTGGCGCCGTCGTCGGTCTCGGGCATCTCCTGCGCCACTTCACCCACACGCCAGCGTGGCGGGATTTCGACATCGCCGGTGTCGGCATGCAGGCGATCGGTCAACAGCGCAAAGAGACTGGATTTGCCGGCGCCGTTGCGGCCGATGAGGCCGACTTTTTCACCGGGCTGCAAGGTGACGTTGGCGCCTTGCAGCACGACTTTGGTGCCGCGGCGAAGGGTGATGTTTTTCAGAGAGATCATGAGAGAGAAATCAAGAAAGAGACCTGGCTTCAATGAGAAGCACCTGGTCGTCACCGGCACTGGTGGGAAGGCCCACCGCCGGCAAGCGTGGAAAAGCGGCGTCGAAGTGCGTCCTTTCGTGGCCGATTTCCAGCACCAGAACGCCGTGGTCGGACAGGTAGGAGCGCACGTCTTTCATCATGCTGCGGATGAAGTCCATGCCGTCGGTGCCGCCATGGGCATTGCCGTCCAGCGCCAGCGCAGGCTCCGCGCGGAATTCGGCAGGCAGTTGCGCCATCGACCGGCGGTTGACGTAGGGTGGGTTGCACAGGATCAAGTCATAGCGGCCGGGTGCTGCCGCAAGGCCATCGCCCTGGACCAGGCTGACGCGGCCTTCCAGGCCGTGCCGATGCAGATTGCGCGCGGCCACGGCCAGTGCGCCAGCGGAGATATCGGTGGCTTGCACATTGACATCGGGCCAGGCCATGGCGGCCAGGATCGCCAGGCTGCCGTTGCCGGTGCACAAGTCCAGCACGCGGTGCGTGTGTTCGGACAGCCAGCTGTCCAGGGTGCCATCGGCCAGCGGCTCGGCAATCAGTGAGCGCGGCACGATCACGCGTTCATCAACGTAAAACGGCACGCCTTGCAGCCATGCTTCGCCGGTCAGATAGGCAGCAGGACGACGACTGCAAATGCGTTCATCCACCAGCGCTTCGGCGCGCGCGGCGTCGGCGTTGGCTACCGACTCACCGGCGTGTTCGTCCAGTTCGTCCAGCGGCAGGCCCAGGCGCCACAGCACCAACCAACTGGCTTCGTCGAAGGCGTTGGTGGTGCCGTGGCCAAAGGCCACGCCCGCAGCTTGCAGGCGCTCGGCAGAGCGCTCTACCAGTTCGATCAACGTCATGGCAGCGAACTCATTTCAGAAAGGCTTCCAGTGCGCGCCGGTAGGTGTTTTTCAGTGGCTCGATGGCAGCGACTTGAACCCATTCGTCGATCTTGTGCGCGCTTTCGTTGCTGAAGCCAAATTCCATCACCTGCGGGCAGATGCGCGCGATGAAGCGCCCGTCGGATGTGCCGCCGGTGGTGCTGAGTTCTGGCGTGATGCCAAATTCCGATTCGATGGCACCGGCCAGCGCGGCATGCAGCGTGCCGGGCGGCGTTAGAAAGGGTTCACCGCCCAGTGTCCACGCGACGTCGTGTTGCACGCCATGGCGCTGCAGCAAGGCCACAAAACGCGCTTGCAGCGAAGCGGCCGTGCTTTCAGTGCTGAAGCGAAAGTTGCAATCCACCACCAGCTCGCCCGGGATCACGTTGCCCACACCGGTGCCGGCGTGCATGTTGCTAACTTGCCAACTGGTGGGCAGGAAGAAGTCATTGCCTTCGTCCCAGCGCGCGGTGGTCAATTCAGCCAGCGCGGGCGCAAAATCATGGATCGGGTTGCGCGCCAGTTGCGGGTAGGCGACGTGGCCCTGAATGCCCTTCACCACCAGCCGCGCCGACAGCGTGCCACGGCGGCCGTTCTTGACCATGTCGCCGACGCGGTCCACCGATGTGGGCTCGCCGATGATGCAACCGTCGATCACCACGCCGCGCTCTTGCAACACCCGCACCGCGTGCAGCGTCCCGTGCAGCGAAGGGCCCTCTTCGTCGCTGGTGAGCAGCATCGCCACGGTGCCGGCATGCAACGGTTGTGCGCGGACAAATTCCTCGGCAGCGATGGTCATGGCGGCGACGGCCGTCTTCATGTCGGCGGCGCCTCGGCCGTAGAGCCGACCGCTGCGGTGCGTGGGCACGAAGGGGTCGCTGGCCCAGCGTTCGACGGGCCCGGTCGGCACGACGTCGGTGTGCCCGGCCAGTACCAGCGTCGGGCCGGTTCGCGCGTCAGCAGACTGTGCGCGGTGCACCGCCCACAGGTTGCTGACGCGCGCGGCGGCAGGGCCGGCGTCCAGCGCTTCGCAGACGAAACCCGCAGCTGTCAGACGTTGCGCGAGCAAGGCCTGGCAGCCGTCGTCAGCGGGGGTGAGTGAGCGGCACGTGATGAGCTGTTCGGCCAACCGGAGCGCAGCCGTCACTGCAGCTTCGCCCACGGCGGCGCGGCGCTCAAGCCCTTGTCTTCAGGCCGCACGTCGATGGACATTTCGGTGAAGGTGGCGGTGTCGGGCTCGTCCCTCTTCGCGGCCACGCGCGACAGCGGTGCCTGTTCGTTCTGCAGGCGCCACAAGAGATTGGTGGGCGAATCGGCATACGACAGGCCTTCGTCGCGCGAAACGATGCCCTCGTTGATCAGGCGCGCAATGTCCTGCTCAAAGGTTTGCGAGCCTTCTGCCAGCGACTTTTCCATGGCTTCCTGGACCGAAGACAGATCGCCCTTTTCGATCAACTCGGAAATGAGCTTGGTGTTGAGCAGCACCTCGACCGCCGGCACCCGGCCACCGGCGTTGGACCGCAGTAGGCGCTGCGAGCACACCGCGCGCAGGCCTGCGGCCAGGTCAGACAGCAGCGTGGGCCGCGCTTCTGGGGCGTAGAACGACAGGATCCGCCCCATAGCGTGGTAGCTGTTGTTGGCGTGCAGCGTGCTCAGCACAAGGTGGCCCGACAGTGCGTATGACAGCGCTGCACTCATCGTTTCGCGGTCGCGAATCTCGCCGATCAAGATGCAGTCGGGCGCCTGGCGCAGCGCGTTCTTCAGCGCGATCTGCAGGCTTTGCGTGTCGCGGCCCACTTCGCGCTGGTTGACGATGCTCTTCTTGTTGGAGAACAGGAATTCGATCGGGTCTTCGATGGTCAGGATGTGCCCGCTCATCTGCTGGTTGCGCCACTCGATCATCGACGCCAGCGTCGTGCTCTTGCCCGTGCCCGTGGCGCCCACCATCAGGATCAGGCCGCGCTTGTCGGTGATGATCTGGCTCATCAGGGGCGGCACACCCAGCGAATCCAGCGACGGGATCAGGAAGGGGATGCAGCGGAACACGGCCGCAATCGAACCGCGCTGCTTGAAGGCCGACAAGCGAAAGCTGCCCACGCGCGGGATGCTGATGCCGACATTGAGCTCACCGGTTTCTTCCAGCTCTTCCATCTGCTGCGGCGCCAGCAGTTCGGCCAACAGCTGCCGCGTTTGGTTGGTGGTGAGCAGTTGGTCGGACAGCTGCAGGATCTGGCCGTGGATCTTGATCAGGATCGGCGTGTTGGCCGACATGTAGACGTCGGAGGCGCTTTTCTCCGCCATCAGGCGCAGCACGCGCTCAAGGTTGTTGGCCATCTGGGTTGCTCCCGTGCTGCGCGGCCGGCTCAGGCGCGCAGGAGTTCGTTGATGCTGGTCTTGGCCCGGGTCTGCGCGTCGACCTTCTTGACGATCACGGCGCAGTACAGGCTGTGGGTGCCGTCGGCCGACGGCAGGTTGCCCGACACCACCACGCTGCCGGCAGGGATGCGGCCATAGGTCACCGTGCCGGTGGCGCGGTCGTAGATCTTGGTGCTTTGGCCGATGTAGACACCCATGCTGATGACGGAGTTCTCTTCGACGATCACACCTTCCACCACCTCACTGCGCGCGCCGACGAAGCAGTTGTCTTCGATGATCGTCGGGTTGGCCTGCAGCGGCTCCAGCACGCCACCGATGCCGACACCGCCGGACAAGTGCACGTTCTTGCCGATCTGCGCGCAGCTACCCACCGTGGCCCAGGTGTCGACCATCGTGCCTTCGTCGACATAGGCGCCGATGTTGACGTAGCTGGGCATCAGCACCACGTTCTTGGCAATGTAGCTGCCGCGCCGTGCGACGGCCGGCGGCACCACGCGCACGCCAGTGGCGCGCATGGCCGCTTCGTCCAGGTGGGCAAACTTTGTCTTCACCTTGTCGAAGAAGCCCAGGTCGCCGGCCCGCATGATCTGGTTGTCGTTCAGGCGAAAGCTCAGCAGCACGGCCTTCTTCACCCACTGGTTGACGTGCCAGTCGCCGACGCCCCTGCGCTCGGCCACACGCAGGCGGCCGGCGTTGAGGTCAGCGATAACGCGTTCAACGGCATCGCGCACTTCGGGTGCGTTGATGGCCGAAATCTCGGCCCGGCTTTCCCAGGCCATGTCGATCAGGTGCTGAAGTTTGTCGGCGCTCATGAAAGGCTTTCTGTGTAGGAGACGATGCGGTGTGCGGCTTCCAGGCATTCAGCCACCGGTGCCACCAGGGCCATGCGGATGCGCCCAGCGCCTGGGTTCAAGCCTGGGTTCAGACCCGGGTTCAGACGCGGGTTGGGCCCAGGCACTTCGCGGGCCAGCAAGCGGCCCGGCAGCACATTGACATTGTATTGAGCGAGCAGGCCGCGGGCGTATTTCACTTCGTCAGTCTGGCCCGGCACGGCAGCCCAGAGGTAGAACGCGGCGTCGGGCAGCGTCACGTCCAGTACCCTCGACAGCACCGGCATCACCTGTGCAAACTTGGCGCGGTAGAGATCGCGGTTGGCCACCACGTGCGCCTCATCAGCCCAGGCTGCGGCGCTGGCCCGCTGCACCATCGGGCTCATCGCGCTGCCGTGATAGGTGCGGTACAGCAGGAAGGACTTCAGCAGCGCCCGGTCACCCGCCACAAAGCCTGACCGCAGCCCCGGCACGTTGCTGCGCTTGGACAGGCTCGTGAAGGCCACCAGATTCTTGAAGTCGTGGCGGCCGAGCGTCTGGGCCGCTTGCAGCGAACCGAGGGGCGGCTCGTCGCGGAAGTAGATCTCTGAATAACACTCGTCGCTGGCAATGACAAAGCCGTGGCGGTCACTCAGCTCAAAGAGCTGCTGCCATTCCGACAAGGGCATTACCGCCCCTGTCGGGTTTCCGGGCGAGCAGACGTAAATCAGCTGCGTTCGCGCCCAGGTGGCTTCATCCACCGCCGCCCAGTTGGCCGCAAACTGGCGCGCCGGCACGCTTTCTACAAACGCGGTCTGTGCACCGGCCAGGATCGCTGCACCTTCGTAAATCTGGTACATCGGGTTCGGGCACACCACCGTGGCGCCGGCGCGCGTGGGGTCGATAACGGTCTGCGCAAAGGCAAACAGCGCCTCGCGAGAGCCCGTCACCGGCAGCACCTGCGTGGCCGCGTCCAGCGCCACGCCGTAGCGCCGCTGCACCCAGCCGCAAATGGCGTCTCGAAGACCCGCTTCACCCAGCGTGGCGGGGTAGGACGACAGACCCGGAAAGGCCTTGACCAGCGCGGCCTCCATGAACGGCGGCGTGGCATGTTTGGGCTCGCCGATGCCCAGACTGATGGGCGCCAGGTGCGCAGGCGGCACGATGTCCTGGGTGAGCTCGCGCCAGCGTTCAAAAGGGTAAGGGTGCAGGCGCGCCAACAACGGGTTCATGCCCGGGATTATCCCGGAGGGACGCCGCTTCGTCGGTGGGCATCATGCGGCCATGAACGAATGGTTCAAACACCGTTTTGCCCTGGCCTGGTGCATGCCACTCTGGGTGGCCGCCGCCACTTGGTGGTCGCCCTGGGCCGCCCTGGCTGCGATGTTGGGCTATCAGGTGGCGCTGGCGCTGCTTGAACGCGTGCCGGCGCTGCGCCATTCACCGCCCGCCACGGCAGCAACGGCGTGGCACCGCGCCTGCATCCGCGTGCATGTGCCGCTGCAGGCGGGGCTGATCGGCGGGGGATTGTGGCTGGCCAGCACGCAGGGCTACGGCGTGGCCGCGGTGGTTGCGCTGGGCGTGGGTGTGGGCGGCGTCAGTGGCAGCCAGGGCATCACCTTTGCGCACGAGCTGGGTCATTCGCGGTCGCGGCTTGACCGCGTGCTGGGCTGGCTGCTCATGGGCAGCGTCGGCTACGCGCATTTCATGGTTGAACACTACCGCGGCCACCACCCGCGTGCCGCTACGTTTGAAGACCCAGCTTCAGCCCGCCGCGGTGAAAGTTTGTGGCGCTTTCTACCGCGCACTCTGGGCGGTAGTTTCTTGAGCGCTTGGCGGCTTGAGGCGGCGCGGTTGACGCTGTTGCGCCGCGGTTGGCCGCGCAGCGTGCTGCTGTGGGCAACGCTGACGCAGCTTGCGGCTGCAGGTGCGATCGGCCTGTGGCTCGGGCCGCTGGCGCTGCTGTTCTGGTTGGTGCAGTCCGCTTACGCGGTGTTCTTGCTCGAGGCCATCAACTACATCGAGCATTACGGGTTGCATCGTTCTCTGCAGGGCCTGCGGCCTGAGCCCTTTGGCGTCATGCATGCCTGGAATGCGGACCACCTGCTCACCAACTGCACGGTGGCCAATCTGCAGCGCCATTCAGACCACCACATGCACGCGTGGAAGCCGTACCCGGAACTCGAAGCGTTGCCAGGCCCGCAGTTGCCCAGTGGCTATGCGGGATGCCTCTTTCTTGCAAGCGTGCCGCCGCTTTGGTTTGCAGTGATGCACCGGCGGCTGGATGCGTTGGCGGGTTGATCCAGGAGCCCTCAAGCCAGTCACCCCTGCTCCTCAACCCTCCGTCAACCGCCCCGCCTCCATCCGCAACTGCCGTTGGCAGCGCGCCGCAATCTCGCGGTCGTGGGTGACCAGCACCAGCGTCGTGCCGGCTTCGCGGTTCATGTCGAACATCAGGTCCATCACCGTCGCACCCGTTGCGAAGTCCAGGCTGCCGGTAGGCTCGTCAGCCAGCAACAGGGCAGGCTGCATGACGAAGGCGCGCGCCAGCGCTACGCGCTGTTGTTCACCCCCCGACAGCACCTTCGGGTAGTGCGACAGACGTTCGGCCAGACCGACGCGGCGCAGCATGTCGGTGGCCGCCGCGCGGGCGTCGTTGCGGCCTTTGAGTTCCAGCGGCAGCATGACGTTTTCAAGCGCCGTGAGGTTGCCCAACAGCTGAAAGCTCTGGAACACGAAGCCAACCTGGCGCGACCGCAGATCCGCGCGAGCATCTTCATCGAGCGTGAAGATGTCGGTGTCGGCCAGCACCACGGTGCCGGCGGTGGGCGTATCGAGCCCCGCCAAGATCGACAGCAGCGTGCTCTTGCCAGAGCCCGACGCACCGACGATGGCCACCGATTCCCGGGCCTGAAGCTCGAAGCTGATCTCGTGGAGAATGGTCAGAGACCCGGTGGAATCGGCCACCTGTTTGGTGACCCTGCGAACGGCAATGAGAGGTTCTGACATCGAGCTTTTTTCGGTTTCGCGGCGCGTGTGGCTGGCGCACTGTAGCGTGCTCTGTGCGGGCGCCGCTGCCGCCGCCACACCCGTGCGGGCCAAGGGCGTAAGGCCCAAGCTGCTAGTGGTGGGCGACAGCCTGTCGGCTGAATATGGCCTGGTGCGCGGCCAGGGCTGGGTGGCGCTGCTGGACAAGAAGCTGGCGACTGAGAAGCTGGCCTGGCAGGTGATCAACGCCAGCATCAGCGGTGACACCACGTCGGGTGGGCAGTCACGTCTGCCGGCGCTCTTGAAAGAACACAAGCCGGGCGTGGTGATTCTTGAACTGGGTGGCAACGACGCGCTGCGCGGGTTGCCGCTGGCAATGACGCAGGCCAACCTGAGCGAGATGGCCCGTGCCGCCAAGGCCGCTGGCGCGCAGGTGCTGGTGGTGGGCATGGCGGTGCCGCCCAACTACGGGCGTGCCTACGGCGAGAGCTTCACGGCGCTGTTTGGCGCGGTGGCGCGCGCGCACGGCGCGGCGCTGGTGCCATTTCTGCTGGCCGGCGTGGCCGACGTACCGCAGGCTGAAGAGCTGTTCCAGGCTGACCGCATCCACCCCAAGGCTGCCGCACACCCCGTGATGCTGGCCAATGTATGGCCGGTGCTGCGGCCGCTGCTGAAGTAGCGACGGCCGCTGCCAGCCCTAGAAAGGCACAGCCTCAGCGCTGGTTTTCGCGATCACGCTGCGGGCCCCGGCTTTCGGGACCGCGCTTGCGGTCTTCTTCCTTGGCCTGTTCACGGCTGCGGTCGCGTTCACTCTGGGCCTCGCGCTCGCGGGCCCGGTCGGGGGCCGACATGGGCGCCTGGCGGGGCGGCGCAGGCTGCGCTGCGGGTGCGGGCAGAGCGGCCGGTGCGGGGGGAACGACTGCGGGCCGAACGGGTGCTGCCACAGGCGGCGGCGCGGCCTGCGGCACTGGCTGTGCGGCTGGGCCCGTCATGGGGCGGCCAGGGGCCACGGCGTCGCGGTCACCGCGGTAAGAACGATCGCTGCGGTCGTTGCGGTCACTGCGGTCACCACGGTCGCCGTCGCGTCCGCGGTCACGTTCCCGCTCCCGGTCAACCGGGCGGGGCCCTTGCGGGGCGGGCAATCCTTGCGGGGCGGGCAGCACCGCCGGTGCCGCCGCCGGCGCTGTGGGCTGTGGCCTTTCACGGCGCAGGTCGGTCACGGGAGCTTGCCAGGGCGGCGGCCCGGAAGCAGGCGCGGCGTCGCCTCGGCGCGGCCAGGGGGCGCGGTCCCGCTCGGGGGCCGGCACAGGCACTTGCACGGGTTGGCCACCGCCTGGCACGGAGATGACCCGCGGGCCGCGGCCTTCGTGTTCGGGTGGCGGCAATTGCAGCAGCGGCTGCGACGGGCCGCGCTGGCCATCGCGTTGACTGTCTCGCTGGCCGTCGCGTTGCCCGTCTCGCTGACCTTCGCGCGACCCATCGCGTGGCCCACCGCCACCGCCGACGTTGATCTCCACCACCGCGCGGCTCACCGGTTGGTGCCGCAGCAGCACATCCCGCGGCACCACCGTCACCGCGCCCAGCACGCCCTGGTTATGTACATCACAGGCCCCGTGGGCACCTGCGGTGGGCGCTGCCACTGCGGGCCGCGGCCACCGGGCGGGTGCGGGTTCACACGTTCGACATACATCGGCGTGTGCCTGTAGTAAGGCGTGTACCACTCACGCGGCGCCAAGGGCACCCAGCCGACGTTGGGGCCGCCGATGCTGACAGACACCCCGACGTGCGCGCCGCCCACCCAGGCCACCAGTGCCGGTGCATAGACGGGCCGCGCCACGTAGTCGCCCGGGCACCAGCCCCAGCGCCCGCTGACGCTGACCCACCGGCCGTAATGGAAGGGCGCAAAGCCCCACGGAGCTTCATCGACCCAGGTCCAGCCCCAGGGTTGCACCCAGGCCCAGCGGCCGTGGCGGTAAGGCGCCCAGCCGGCGCGCACTTCCTGGGGGTACCAGATGGCCCCATATTCGGTGTGGCGTTCCCAGCGGCCGTTGCGGTCCAGCTCTTCGGCACCCGTCATCTCGGGTGAAACATAACGTGACGAAGCGCTGCGTTCGTCGCGGCTGTCCTCCCGCGCCACCCATTCCGCAAAGCCGTCGTTCGGCAGGCTGGTCCAGGCGAAACGCAGGTTGCGCTGTGAGCGCCTGTCACGGGCGTCGCGACCTTCACGCCACAGTTCAGCGCGCTGACCGGTCTCAAGGATGAAGCCTGCGGCGTCGTCGATGCGCAGCGTGCCACGCAGCACGCCCGCCTGCGTGCTGTCGTCCACGCGGTCGATGCGGTAGTGGCCGGCGCGTTCGGGGCGCAGGCGCACCTCCGGCGTGACGAGGTCGATGTCGGCGGCGGCTTCGCCTGTGCGCACCCGCACGGCCAGGCTCCCGGTGTGCAGCTGGAAGCTCATGCGCTCATCGTCCAGGCGCAGCACTTCCAGTTCCGAAGCGCCTGCCAGGCGCAGAACGGTGGAGCCGATGCGGACTTCGGCGCGGCCTTGCGGACCGGTGGACAGGCGGTCGCCGCTGGTCAGCGGGCGGTTGCGTTCGGCTTCGCCCCAGGTGCCTTGTTCGTTGTCGAAAATCGACACGCTGCCCTGCAGGTTGGCCAGGCGGCCGACCCGCCCCGGGGGGTCTTGCTGCGCCCAGGCGCTGGACGCGCCAAGGGCCACAAGGATCAAGAGGGTGTGAACGAGCCAGGCTCGGGCACGCGGCAGGAGTTGGGGGCTGCTCATGTCTGCTGAACGCGCGCGACGCTTGCCGGGCTGACCAGCGGCCATGTAAAGGACCGTGTCTGTGGACTTGAAATTCGGGTGGCGTCAGCCGTCAGGCTTCAGTCGTCATCCGTGTCCACCAGCTCCGGAAACAGCACGCTGGTGTAGCCCAGCTGCGTCAGGTCGGTCATGCGGGTGGGGTACAGGCGGCCGATGAGGTGGTCGCATTCGTGCTGCACCACCACGGCGTGGAAGCCGTCCACCTCGCGTTCGATCGTCCGGCCCTGCGGGTCTTGGCCGCGGTAGCGGATGCGCGCGTGGCGCGGCACCTTGCCGCGCAGGCCCGGCACCGACAGGCAGCCTTCCCAGCCTTCCACCATCTCGTCCGAAAGCGGCGTGATCACGGGGTTCAGCAGCACGGTGCTGGGCACAGCAGGGCGGTCGGGGTAGCGCTCGTTGCGCGTGAAGCCGAAGATCACCAGCTGCAGGTCGACGCCGATCTGCGGCGCCGCCAGGCCGGCGCCGCGTGCGGCTTCCATGGTGTCAAACATGTCGGCGATCAGCGCGTGCAGCTCGGGTGTGTCGAATTCGCGCACCGGTTGCGCGACGCGCAGGAGGCGTGGGTCGCCCATCTTCAGGATTTCGTGCACGGTCATGGCGGGCTCATGTTGTTGACAGAAAGGGGTGGGCCGCCGATGCGCGCCAGCACCTGCGCCAGCCGCGCGGGTGCCGGGCCGCTGGCCAGCAATGGCGTCACGCCCAGGGCTGCCAGTTGCGACAGGGTCCAGGCGTGCTGTTGGGCGCGAAAGTGGTCGTCACGGCGGCAGCCGTCCTGCACGAAGTCGAAGTCGGGCAGACAGACGACGCTGATGTCGTAGGGGCGCCGCGCCAGCGCATGCAGTTCGGCGGGCGCCAGGCCGTGGTCGAACAGGCAGTACTGCAGCGTCGTCAGCGGCGTGGTGTCGCAAACCAGCCAGCCGTGGGCTTGCAGCGTCTGCTCGCCTTCCCATTCGACCTGATGGCGGGCCACGCGCACCAGTTCATCCACCGACAGCGTTTCGCGCAGCTCTTCCCAGCGCTGGCGGCCGTATTCGGGCACCCATGCCGTGCACAGATGCGCTGCCAGCGCGCGCGCCAGCGTGGTCTTGCCGCTGGACTCGCCGCCCAGCACGGCGATGCGGCGCACGGCTTCAGGCTGCATGCGTGGCCAGCAGCGCACGCAGGCCTGCTTCGTCGAGCACGGTGACGCCCAGTTCACGCGCCTTGTCGAGCTTGCTGCCCGCTTCTTCACCGGCCACCACGAAGTGCGTCTTCTTGCTGACCGAGCCCGCCACCTTGCCGCCCGCCGCTTCGATCAGCGCCTTGGCCTCGTCGCGCGTCAGCACCGGCAGCGTGCCGGTGAGCACGAAGGTCTGGCCGGCCAGCGGCAAGGGCTCGGCGCTGGCGGTGCCGTCGTGTTCAGGCCAGGTGATGCCCGCGGCGCGGAGTTGCTCCACCACGTCACGGTTGTGCGCCTGGTCGAAGAAGGTGCGCAGGCTCTGCGCCACCACGGGGCCAACGTCATTGACTTCCAGCAATTGGTCCAGCGTGGCGTTCATCAGCCGGTCGATGCCACCAAAGTGGCGCGCCAGGTCCTTGGCGGTCGTTTCACCGACATGGCGAACGCCCAGCGCGTACAAGAAACGCGCCAGCGTCGTTGTCTTGCTCTTGGCCAACCCGGCCAGCAGGTTGGCCGCACTCTTGTCGGCCATGCGGTCCAGGGCTGACAGCTTGGCAAGACTTAGCGCGTACAGCTCGGGCAGCGTGCGGATCAGGCCGCTGTCTACCAGCTGATCGACCAGCTTGTCGCCCAGGCCTTCGATGTCCATCGCGCGCCGGCCTGCAAAGTGCAGCAACGCCTGCTTGCGCTGCGCGGCGCAGAAGAGGCCGCCGCTGCAGCGGTGGTCGATGCCCCCCACTTCGCGGCTGACGCTGCTGCCGCAAACGGGGCATGCGCGCGGCATGTGGAAATTGGGCACATAACCGGTGCGCGAGCCAGGCACACGGCCCACCACTTCAGGGATCACGTCACCCGCGCGGCGCACGATGACGCTGTCACCCACGCGCACGCCCTTGCGGCGCATCTCAAACACGTTGTGCAGCGTCGCGTTGCTGACCGTGGTGCCGCCCACAAACACCGGCTCCAGCTTGGCCACCGGCGTGAGCTTGCCGGTGCGGCCGACCTGGATGTCGATGCCGTTCAGCCGCGTCACTTGCTCTTGCGCTGCGTACTTGTGCGCCACCGCCCAGCGCGGCTCGCGGGTGACAAAGCCCAGGCACTTCTGCAGCGTCAAGTCGTTGACCTTGTAGACAACGCCGTCGATGTCGAAGGGCAGCTCGTCGCGCTTGGCACCCATGGCGCGGTGGAAGTCCACCAGCCCGGCCGCGCCCAGCGCCACCGCGCGGTCAGCGCACACCGGCAGGCCAAAGGCTTGCAGCGCATCCAGCACCGCACTGTGTGTGGCTGGCATCGCCCAGCCATCGGCGGCGCCCAGGCCGTAGGCGAAAAAGCTCAAGGGGCGCTGCGCAGCGATGGCCGGGTCCAGCTGCCGCACCGCGCCGGCCGCGGTGTTGCGCGGGTTGATGTAGCTCGGCCTGCCCTGTTCGCGCTGGCGTTCATTGAGGCGCTCGAAGTCGTCGCGGCGCATGTAGACCTCGCCGCGCACTTCCAGCCGTGCGGGGGGGGCACCATTCAGCCGCAACGGGACTTGGCCGATGGTGCGGATGTTCTGCGTCACGTCTTCACCGGTCTCGCCGTCGCCGCGCGTGGTGGCCTGCACCAGCACGCCGTGTTCATAGCGCAGATTCATCGCCAGGCCGTCGAACTTCAGTTCTGCGGCGTATTCGACGGCCGGCGCGTCGGCAGGCAGTTCCAGTTCACGCCGCACGCGGTCGTCAAAGGCGGTGGCGCCGGCTGCCGTGGTGTCGGTTTCGGTGCGGACGCTGAGCATCGGCACTGCGTGGCGGACGGGCGCAAATCCGGCCAGCACCTGACCGACGACGCGCTGCGTGGGCGAATCGGGTGTGCGCAGCCCGGGGTGCTTCTCTTCCAGCGCCTGCAGTTCCTGGAACAACCGGTCGTACTCGGCGTCTGGCAGTTCCGGCGAGTCCAGCACGTAGTAGCGGTGGGCGTGGTGATGCAGCACCGTGCGCAGCGTTTGCGCACGGGTTTGCGCGCGGGTTTGTGCAAGCACGGCGGCGGTTTCAGGGGCGGATTGCGACATGATCGGGCGACATTGTGTGGCAGGAGCGCAGCATGGAAACAAACGGGACTTTTGACTACGACCTCATCACGCTGGGCGCCGGCAGTGGCGGCGTGGCGGCGTCGCGCCGCGCGGCGCTGCATGGCGCGCGGGTGGCCATCGTCGAAGGCAGTCGCGTTGGCGGCACTTGCGTCATCCGCGGCTGCGTGCCCAAGAAGCTGCTGATGTACGCGGCGCAATTTGCAGATGCCATGCGCGAAGCGCGCGGCTATGGCTGGACGGTGGCTGAGCCGCGCTTCGAGATGGCGCGTTGGGCGGCGGCCAAGGCGGCCGAGACCGCGCGGCTGGAAGGCATCTACCGCAGCATGCTGGACGGCAGCAACGTGAAACTCATTGAAGGGTGGGCGCAATTCGACGGGGCGCACCGCGTGAAGGTGGGCGGACAGGTGCTGACGGCGCGCCACATCCTCATCGCCACCGGCAGCGCACCGGTGCGTGACAGCATCCCCGGCATCGAGGCCTGCGCAACCAGTGACGATCTGCTGGACCTGACAACGCTGCCAGACCGCGCGGCCGTGATTGGTGGCGGCTACATCGCGCTTGAATTTGCCAGCATGCTGACGCGCCTTGGCGTGAAGGTGTCGGTGTTTTACCGTGACCGGTTGCCGCTGCGTGGTTTTGACGAGATGCTGCGCACGGCCATCACGGCCGAACTGCAGACTGCCGGTGTCGAGCTGCACCCCGGCAGCGCGCCCAGCCGTGTCCAAGAAACCGCCAGCGGCTTGCTGCTGTCGCTGGGCGAAGACCGGGTGCTGAGTTTTCCGTGGGTGCTCAACGCCACCGGCAGGCGGCCCAACAGCGCGCGCCTGAACCTGTCCAGCGTCGGCATCACGCCCGCTGCCACGGGCGAAGTGCCCATAGACGCCGCCTTGCAGACCTGCGCGTCGGGCATCTACGCCATCGGCGACGTGACCAACCGTCGCAACCTCACCCCGGTAGCGATAGCCGAAGGCCGTGCCCTGGCTGACACGTTGTACGGCAAG
>JAYSYB010000275.1:0-5426 GCA_043716775.1 Rubrivivax sp. | reverse complement strand
ACTGCTGGCCCCGCGTTATGCCGAATTCATTGGCAAGGAAATCCAGACGGCTTATCTTGAAAGCTACAGCGAATACGGACAGAACATCTTTGACCGCTACGTCACCTACGCCGACTACTGGATCCAGGACCACGAGTACCGCGACACCGACACCGGCGAAGTCTTCGACCGCGGCTCGCTCAACGCCGAACTGGAAAAGATCGAAAAGCCCGCCGGCATCGCCAACCCGAAGGACTTCCGCAACGAGATCGTCAACTTCGTGTTGCGGGCGCGCGCCAACAACCAGGGCAACAACCCGGTATGGACGAGCTACGAAAAGCTGCGCACGGTGATCGAGAAGAAGATGTTCTCCAACACCGAAGAGTTGCTGCCGGTGATCAGCTTCAACGCCAAGGCCAGTGCCGACGAAGCCAAGAAACACGAAGACTTCGTGACGCGCATGGTGGCCAAGGGCTACACCACGAAGCAAGTGCGGCTCTTGTGCGAGTGGTACCTGCGCGTGCGAAAGAGCAGCTGATGAAGAGCCTGCCAAGCGAAGCGAGGCAGTCATCAAGCGGACGCCGCGGAACCGGCTTTGCCGGGCCGCTGGGGTCGCCCCCTTGGGGGGGAAGTGGCCGCAGGCCACTCCGGGGGGGGGCCTTCTAATGCAGCAAATCATCGATCGCCGGCTGGCAGGCAAGAACAAATCGATCGGCAATCGCGAACGATTCCTGCGTCGCTACAAAGAGCAGATCCGCGAAGCCGTCAAGCGTGCGATCGACGGCCGCAGCATCCGCGACATCGAACGCGGCGAAGACATCCACATCCCGAAGAAGGATCTGAGCGAGCCCGTCTTCGGCCACGGCCAGGGCGGCATGCGCGAGATCGTGCACCCGGGCAACAAGGAATACGTGCGCGGTGACCGCATCGAGCGGCCCAAGGGCGGCCAGGGCAGTGGCAGCGGCAAAGGCCAGGCCAGTGACAGCGGTGAAGGCGAGGACGACTTTGTCTTTGCACTGAGCAAAGAAGAATTCATGCAGGTCTTCTTTGACGACCTGGCGTTGCCGCACTTGGTGCGCACGCAGCTGGCGGAAGTGCCTGAATGGAAGAGCCACCGCGCGGGTTTCAGCAACGACGGCACGCCCAGCAACCTGAGTGTGGTGCGCAGCATGCGCGGCGCATTGGGCCGGCGCATTGCGCTGGGCATGGGCCCGCGCCGCGAGCTGCACGCGTTGGAAGCTGAACTGCTGGAATGCCAGCAGGCGCTGCAACCGGGCGACAGGCTGGCCGAGGCCGCCATCGCGGACTTGGTCGAGCGCATCGCCACACTGCGTGCGCGCGTGGAGCGCATCCCCTACCTGGACCCCATCGACCTGCGCTACCGCAACCGCGTGAAAACACCGGTGCCCACCAGCAAGGCAGTGATGTTCTGCTTGATGGACGTGTCGGGCTCGATGGACGAAGGTCGCAAGGAACTGAGCAAGCGTTTCTTCATCCTGCTGTACATGTTCTTGACGCGGCATTACGAAAAGATCGAACTCGTCTTCATCCGCCACCACACGCAGGCGGCAGAAGTTGACGAGCAGAACTTCTTCCACGCCCGTGAAACCGGCGGCACCGTGGTCAGCAGCGCGCTCGTGCTGATGGAAGAAATCATCCGCGCGCGTTACTCGCCCAGTGAGTGGAACATCTATGGCGCCCAGGCCAGCGACGGTGACAACTGGCACCACGACAGCGGCCGCTGCCGTGAACTGCTCAGCGACAAGCTGCTGCCGCTGGTGCGCTACTTTGCCTATGTGCAGGTGGCCGAAGAAGAGCAGAACCTGTGGCAGGAGTACGCGCAGCTGCAAGGCGTGCACAAACACTTCGCCATGCGCAAGGCGACCGAGCCGAGCCAGATCTACCCCGTGTTCCGCGACCTGTTCAAGAAGGAAGGGGCGAAAGCCGCATGAAGCACAAAGCGTTGGCGCTGGACGCACCGCTGCCCTTGCTGGACCGCCCCGGCGAGCACCTGCCCGGCCCCAGCGACTGGAGCTTCGAGCTCGTCGAGCGTTACCACCGCATCATCAGATCGACGGCCGAGCGCTTCGGCCTGGACACCTACCCCAACCAGCTGGAAATCATCACCGCCGAACAGATGATGGACGCTTATTCCAGCGTCGGCATGCCGGTGAATTACCGTCACTGGAGTTACGGCAAGGAGTTCATTTCGACCGAAAAGAATTACAAACGCGGCCACATGGGGCTGGCGTACGAGATCGTCATCAACAGCAACCCCTGCATCAGTTACCTGATGGAAGAGAACACGATGGCCATGCAGGCCCTCGTGATCGCGCATGCGGCCTATGGCCACAACAGCTTCTTCAAGGGCAACTACCTGTTCCGCATGTGGACCGACGCGGCGTCGATCATTGACTACCTCGTCTATGCCAAGAACTATGTTTCGGCTTGCGAAGAGAAACATGGCCTCGATGCAGTCGAAAGCTTCATCGACAGCTGCCACGCGCTGTCCAACCATGGCGTCGACCGCTACCGCCGCCCCAGCCGCAAGAGCCTGGCGCAGGAACTGGCCGACCGCATCGACCGCGAAGCCTACGCGCAGCGCCAGGTGAACGACCTCTGGCGCACGCTGCCGCGCCGCGCTGAAAAGGAAGGCGCCGCGCCCGAGGCCAAACGCTTCCCTGACGAGCCGCAGGAGAATCTGCTGTACTTCATCGAAAAGAACGCGCCGCTGCTGGAACCCTGGCAGCGCGAGATCGTGCGCATCGTGCGCAAGGTGGCCCAGTACTTCTACCCGCAGCGCCAGACGCAGGTGATGAACGAAGGCTGGGCCACCTTCTGGCACCACAAGCTGCTCAACACCATGTACGACGACGGTTATCTCACCGACGGCGTGATGATCGAATGGCTCACCTCGCACACCAACGTCATCTACCAGCCGCCTGTGGGCCACCGCGCCTACAGCGGACTGAACCCGTACGCGCTGGGCTTTGCGATGTACACCGATATCAAGCGCATCTGCGACGCACCCACCGAAGAAGACCGCGACTGGTTCCCCGACATCGCCGGCAAACCCTGGCTCCCGGTGCTGGACCACGCCATGCGCAACTTCAAGGACGAGAGTTTCATCGGCCAGTATCTGAGCCCGAAGTTGATGCGCGACATGCGCCTCTTTGCCATCAGCGACGACGAGATGCAGAGTGAGCTTGAGGTCAGCGCCATCCACGACGACAACGGCTACCGCCGCGTGCGCGAATCGCTGTCGCGCCAGTACGACCTGGGTTCGCGCGAGCCCAACATCCAGGTCTGGAACGTCAACCTGCGGGGTGACCGGTCGCTCACGCTGCGCCACTTCCAGCACAACGACAGGCCGCTGCACGACAGCGGGCAAGAGGTGCTGAAACACGTCGCACGGCTGTGGGGTTTTGGCGTGCAGCTGGAAAGCGTCAATGCCAAGGGCGATATCAGCAAGCGCTGGAGCCTGTCGGCGCCCGGGCCTTGACCGCCGACCATTGACCGCTGCCGAGCCTGCTGAATCAGGCTTGCGCGTCGCCCGCCGCCAGCGCAAGGTCGGCCAACCAGTGCTGGAACGCCGCTTCCTGGTCAGCGCTCTCCATGCGCAGCAAGGCCGACGGGTGCAGCGTCACGAGCACGCGCAAACCGTCGTCGCGCGTGAACCATTGCCCGCGTTCCTTCATCACCGCCACCGGGCGCCCCAGCAGCGCACGTGCCGCAGTCGCGCCCAGTGCTATCGCCGCGCTGGGCTTGACGATGGCGATTTCGCTTTCCAGCCAATGCAAGCAAGCCAGGGCCTCTTGCTGAGCCGGCGTTTTGTGAATGCGGCGTTTGCCGCGCAGCTCAAACTTGAAGTGTTTGACCGCGTTGGTCAAGTACAGGCGGTCCCGCGGCCAGCCCAGCTGTTCAAGCGCCCGATTCAGCAGCTGACCCGCCGGGCCAACGAAGGGGCGGCCGAGCAGGTCTTCGCGGTCACCGGGTTGTTCGCCGACCAGCATCAGCCGCGCATGTTCAGGGCCTTCGCCGTTGACGGCTTGCGTCGCGTGCGCGCCGATCGCGCATTCGCGGCAGCGCTCAATGGCATGGCGCATTTCTGCAAGCGAGCCGGGCCTGTGCACGACCTCAGGCCGCGCGTCCACCGCAAGCGCCTTGGACGACGCGGGCCGTCGGTGCGCCGGTTCACTGGCCACTTGTTCGACCATCGTGCGTTCGCGTTGTGCAGCGCCCGCCGTCAGCGGCTGGATCAACGCAGCCTCGGGCAGATTCTTCCAATACCGGCGCGGCATTTCCTTTTGCATCATCGCCAGCTTCACCCGCGCCGGGTTGAAGATGCTGGCGTAGTAGGTCAACCACAACTGCTCCGCCGCATCGGCCGGTGGCGCGTCGCTGCGGTCTGCGCCAGGGCCGAAGGCAAGCGCTTGACCGTCCCACCGCACGCAGCGCTCGGGCGTGAGGATGGCCCAGTGCAGCTGCGCAAAGCGGCGGGCAAAGAATGGCGCGGTGGCTTCAACGATGTGGTGCTCGGGTTCAAACCAGGCGACATGCTGCAGCTGGTTTCCATCTGCAGTCGCGAGCGGCCGGAAGCGCACGAAAGCGGTCATCTTGTGCATGTCACGCCGCACCGAGCGCGCCATGAGTTCAGCCTGCTGGCGATCGGCGTCCAGCGGATCGTGGCGCAGTGCGTCTTCATGAGTCAGGCGCCACAGCAACCGGTAAAGCAGGCCGAAGCGGTTGGTGTCCGCGTGGAGTGCAGCACGCTCTGCCAGCGCGACGTAGAACGCGGGCACCTGGATGCGAGAGGTGCCCTCTGTTGCGGGCGTTGATTCTTCACCGCCAGCCACATCCCTAAGCACACCCCCAAAGAGATCGGCTGACGCGCGCGTGGTGACTCGCCACTCCAGCTGCGATGGTTCAACGCCATCGATCAAACAAGTGCGCGCTTGCTGGCGGAACCCCTTGAGATCGGTCTCGTCGGCAAGCCATGCCACGCGCCGGGCTGCGGGCTCATGCTCCGTTTCAGTCAACGGATTCAGACCTCAAACAGCGACTGCTGCAGCGGCTGCGGCCGCAGCCACGCGGCAAGATCGGCCGCATCCAGATGGGTGCCGCGCGCACCGTGGCCCGGCACCGTGATGAACGGCAGCACATTCTTCAGCGCCACCTTGAGTCGGCTCAGGTCGTCGATGCGCAGTGTGCGAACACGCCGTGCCTGGAGCAAGCGTGTGACCGATGTGGTCCCGAGGCCCGGGACGCGCAACAACATTTCCTTGGGTGCGCGGTTCAGATCGACCGGAAACTGCTCGCGATGCGCAAGCGCCCACGCGAGCTTCGGGTCGATGTCGAGCGCGAGCATGCCGCTGGACTCGCCGACGATCTCACTGTGTTCGAAGCCGTAAAAGCGCATCAGCCAATCAGCCTGGTACAGCCGATGC
>JAYSYB010000274.1:0-1711 GCA_043716775.1 Rubrivivax sp. | reverse complement strand
TGCTGATGCTGATGCTGATGCCGCCGGCTGGTGGGTCATGGATCGCGGTGCGGGCCCAAGCGGCTGCGTGCGGCTCGCTGATCAGCGCGCCAGCCGCGACTGGGAGCTGGTGGCGACGCCACAGGTGCCGCGCTGGAGTTCTGCGCTGATCGACTGGTGGCGTGCTCGCACCCAGCGTGCACCGCTGCCGCATCCGGGGTCGCTCGCAGCGGTGTATCTCGATGGACTGCGCGCGGCGGATCCAGCACAGGCCCGGTCGTTGGCCAGCGCGGCAGCGCACGCCGCCTTGGCGACCGGCGCGCTACGGATCCTTCATGGCTGGACGATGGGTGATCCGCTGGTTCCGCAGCTTCCTGGTGGCGACCGCGTGCTGACCAACTGGTATGCGGTGGGTGCGCCGGTGGACGGCACGGGCCCTTTCCATCAAGAGTTGGCAACGTTGTAGGGGGGCTTCCCCGACCTCCATCCCGACCACCGCCCCGACCACCACCAACAGACCACCGCCAGCAGGATGCCGCTGGCGACATCGAGCACCTGATGCTGACCGATCAATACGGTCGAGGCGATAATCGCTAGGCCCCACAGGATGACCGGCAGCGAACGGACACCGCCGGCGCAGCCGACCAGCGTCACGTAGGCGACATGCAGGCTGGGCAACACGTTGTGCGGCGCATCCAGGGCATGCAGTTGAATGAATAGCGCGGCCCACGCAGAGGTGGTCTCAGGCGGGGGGCGCTCGATCATCAGCGGATACAACAGGAAGATGGCGTAGGCGATCAGGGTCGTCGCAAGGGCCGCGCGCAGCAGTCGGAGGAAGCTACCGGAGGGGCATATCCACGCCGGCAGCAGGCAGAATGCGCCAAGGGACAGGTAGGGGAAAATCATCCACGGGATTAGTGGTATATGTTCATCGACGACGGTGCGGTAGGCCGATGGAATCGTGGCATGCCAGGTGCTGCTGAGCGCGCTCACTGCAGAATAGCCGAGGCTGGTCAACACTGGCAGGGCGAGCAGTACGCCAAAACGATTCGTCGGGTAGTCATGCCAGGGCCGGGGTGCGTTGGCGGGCGTGTCCAGGCTTAGGTTTGGGCTTAGGTTTAGGCACACGTTTGACAGCTGCGAAAACTCCTTCCGCTCCTGCCATGCGTGGATGCTGCGCGGGTGGTGCGCCGGCGCGAGGATGTCGCTGGCCGGGGCATCGCGGCGGAAGCCAACGAGCACCGCGTGGGCCAGGGCGGCGCGCTGGCTGGTCAGCTCTGGGTATTCGCGCAGCAAGTGCTGGAGCACGCGCAGATTTGCTCGCTTGGGCCGGGCGAGATTGCGCAGTAGCGCAGTGGCGAGTTTGCCCAGGATGCGCCGTCGCCAGGGTGGCAGGCGATCCCAGATGACGGTGACCAGCGCAGAGTTTACCTCGAGGTGAGCCAGTTCATCGCCGAGGTGGGCGCGATGCACAGCGACGAACCGTGGATCAAGCCGCCCGAGGCTGGGACAGATTCCGTGGTTCATAGCGTGCGAGAGCGCGACGGAATGCTCTTCAATGACATGGATGAACCACAGCAGGATCAGCGCGCCGTCGCGCTGCCGCGCCAGCAGCCGCAGCACCAGCCGTTCGGCGGGCCGCAGGCGGGTGAAATGCTGCTCACGATCACCATACAGCCACGGGGCGCTGGTCTGCAGCAGGGTGCGGAACCAGCCGGCGTGCCGCTGCTCA
>JAYSYB010000273.1:0-16461 GCA_043716775.1 Rubrivivax sp. | reverse complement strand
TGCAGCGTGCGCGCGGCCTGGATGCGGGCGTCCGTCAGCGCGATGCCGCGGCCTAGCGTGTAGTGCGAATGCTGGTAAGCGCTTTCGTTCACCACCACTGCGGCCAGCGCAAGCACCAGAACCAGCGGCAGGGCCCAACGTTCGCGCGCAAACCCGTCAATGGTCTGCTTGATCATCGTCTTCCCCGAAGAACCCTGACCCAGCGTTGCTGGATGCTCAGACAGCGAATTTTGCGCCCTGGGCGGGGCACTTTTCGGCGTGTCCACCGCACGTTGTGCGGGCACCGAATTTGTGCGAATCATCGCTCAATGTTCGCTGGCGAACAGACGCCGTCGAAAGTAGGCGCCGGAAACCGCCGCCAGAAGAGGTTGACTCGACGGCGAAGTGCCGGGCTTTCAGCGCGGCCGTCGGCTCATCAGCTCTCGGATTTCAGCATCTGCTTCGCTGCGCCGAACCGCGTCACGGCGGACCGATTTTTGCAACAAGGGCTTGTCAGCATCGGGTTCATCCAGCATGCCCGTGCGCCGCGCCTCAGGTTCGCGCACGCGCGGGCTGTGGGTGGCATGAAGGAAGCCAGGCGTCGGTTGCGAACGGTTCATCATGATCTCACGGTGTCGTTGGGGGGGAGTCCAGTGTCTGCAGGGCCGAAGTCCGCACGGTGTAGTGCGCGTTCGGCGTGGTGCGTAGGACGGCGTGCCGTCAGACCGGTTGCGGCCAGTGGTGCCACTGCAAGCTCAAACGCAGCTGGCGCCGGGTGCAATGGCCGCGCCGCCGGGTCGGGCCTGCGGCATCGCGGGTTCGATGTCTGCGGCGGCCAGCAGTCGGCCCAGTGCGGCCAGCACCTGATCGGTGCCGGTAGCGGGTTGCTGCATGAACTGCTCGAGCGTGTCACCGTCCACGAAGCCGGCCCTCCAGCCTGGGGCAATCGCGTCGCTGGGCAGCATGGCCTGCAAACGGACTTGAACCGCAGCATGCCGCTTGTCGCGGGCAATCGACAGCATCAGCCGCGCAGTCGCGTCGGGTTCGCCATGCAGCCACTGGCAGAAGCGCTGGCCGTCAAAGAGCAGCACGCCCGACACCGCCAGCGACCCGTTGCGCTGCCGCGCCACGCGGCAGATGCGGCCATAGGCGGTGTAGTCCTCCCCTGGCGCTAGCTGGCTGGTGTAAACGATGTGCAGGCTCTCGGGGCCATCGAGGCTTGCGCAACCTTTGGCGTCCTCTGGGTTCGCGCCAAGTGCCTGGTGCTGGTGCTGGTGCTTGTGCATGTCCAGCACTGTAGAAGCGCGGTGGCTGCGGCGCTGCGTGAAAGATCAATGTGAAATGACACAGTCAGCGCGCACGCCGGCTGCTAAAGGGCATTGCAGGCGCTGGAGGCGGCGCGCTTTTAAGTTGAAGTTTCGGATGCACACTTGCCCCCCTATCGATTGGCTTGCGTGATCCGGGCGCGCAACCCGCCGACCCACCAGGAGAACCCATGCCTGAGACACCGTGCCTGGACTGCCCGCTGCGCGCCTTGCCACTGTTCCTGTCGCACAGCGCGGAAGAACTGGCACTGTTGCAGCAGATCAAGCGCCGTGAACTGGTGCTGCAGGAGGGCGAGACGTTGATCCATGAAGGTGAATCTGATACGCGCCTTTACACGCTGCTGCAGGGCTGGGGATACCGCTTCAAGACATTGAGCGATGGCCGGCGCCAGATCCTGAACTTCCTGCTCGCTGGCGACTTCATAGGGGTGCAGCAGAAGATGAGCGACGCCGCCGCGCATGGTGTGGTGATGCTCACCGACGCGCGCCTGTGCGTTTTTGACCGCAACGCACTGTGGGAACTGCACCGGCAGCAGCCGTCGATGGGGTTCAACATCACGTGGCTGACCGCGCATGAAGAGTCGCTGGTGGACGACAACCTGCTGTCCATCGGCCGCCGCAGCGCCGAAGAGCGGGTGGCCACGCTGCTGATCCTGCTGTACAAGCGCGCCGCAGCAGTGCGCGAGGTGGCCGACAACAGCGTCACACGCGCAGCCGCAACCACAAGCGCCAGCAATCCGGGCGGCTTGCCTGGCGTGCCATTTCCGCTGACCCAGCAACACCTGGCCGATGCGCTGGGCCTGAGTCTGGCCCACACCAACAAGACGCTGCGCAAGCTGCAGCGGCGCGGCCTGTACCGCGTCGACGACGGCCGCCTGCAGCTGCTGGACCCAAAGGCGCTGGCGCGGCTGGCCGACCTCTACGGCGATGGGCGGCCGCCGGCCCGGCCCTTGATCTGAACGGCCGAGTGGTCAATGGCTGAGTGCAACTTCCTGCTTGCAGCCGGTCCTACAAATGCAGCCCGCGCGCTCCTACTGTCAGCGGGCTGACCCCCGCCTAGACTCACACTTCGCTTCGCGCCAGGCCCCGGCGCTGGCATCGATGCATCGGAG
Source organism: Rubrivivax sp. (assembly GCA_043716775.1). Classification (GTDB taxonomy): domain Bacteria; phylum Pseudomonadota; class Gammaproteobacteria; order Burkholderiales; family Burkholderiaceae_C; genus Rubrivivax. Next base: position 14,045 of record JAYSYB010000273.1, on the reverse strand, counting down.
CACCGCATGAAGGGCGCAAACTGGATCCTCGTGTTGAACGGCGGGCCCGCGCAGGCAGTTCGTCAGAGGCAAGACGAGGTGAATCTGGCCTTGAACGACGAGCACGGTGCCGTCTGCATTGCCAGCACCGTGCGTGCACCGGCTTTGGCGGGCGAGCCGCTCAGCCGGGTCACGCACGTCGCATTCGCCATTCGACCCAACGTGGCTGCGGGGGCTGGCTGATGGCAGCGTGGGCGTGGGCCTACGGCGCGGCCCTGCTGGTGGTGGCCGCGCTCGACGCCCTGTGGTTGGGCGTGCTGGCCAAGGACTTCTACCGCACTGAAATGGCGTCCGTGGCCGCCGTCGACGTGCGCTTGCTACCGGCAGCCCTTTTCTACCTGGGCTTTCCGATTGGGTTGATGGCACTGGCGCTGGTGCCTGCACCCGCCACGTTGCCTGGCGCCGTCTTGCGCGCCGCGCTGGTGGGCCTGGTGGTGTATGCCACCTACGACCTGACAAACATGGCCACGCTCAAGCAATGGAGCTGGGCGCTGGCCTTGACCGACACCGTGTGGGGCACCTTCCTCAGCGCGGCGGCGGGCGGTGCGGCGTATTGGACGTTGAAGCGAATGGCCTGAGGTCGGGGGTGGTTCAGACCGGCATGGTCAGATCGGCAGGACCGGAATCGGCACCGTCGCATCCACCTCGGTGCCGCGGCCAGGTGCCGACGCCACCGACAGTCTGCCGCCTAAAGCTTCGATGCGGTGGCGCAAATTCTTCCAGACATGGCCCGCGTCATGCACGTTGGCGCGGCTGAAACCGCGGCCGTTGTCATGCACCTGGATCTGCACTTCACTGTCGCTGGCCTGCACGGTCAACTGCACCTCCTGCGCGGCGGCATGCTGTTCCACATTGCTCAGCGATTCCTGCACAAGCTGAAAGACGGTGTTGCGCGACGGTGTGTCCAGCTCGGTGTCCTGCAGGTTCATCTGCACCACCACGCCAGTGCGCTGGGTGAATTCACCCGCCAGGATCTCAAGCGCCGTGCGCAGCCCCAGGTTGTGCAGCGCTGAGGGCATCAGCTCTTCAATGACTCGGCGCTTCAGGCCAATGCCCTGGTCGATGGTGCTGGCCAGGTGGTTCATGCGTTCGTTGACTTCCAACGTTGCTGCTGGAAGAACGCGCCGCAGGCGCGCCAGGTCAAGTTTGGCGGCGGTGAGCAGCGCGCCCAGTTCGTCGTGCAGCGACCGCGCCAGGTTGCCACGTTCGTGCTCACGCACCTCTTGCAGGTGGCGGTTGAGCTCGGCGAGTTCTGCGGTCCGCAGGCGCACTTGCACGTCCAGCGCGTCGCGTTCGGCCTGCAGGTCGCGCGCGCTTGCCTGTTGCACGGCCAGCAGGGCGGCGTTCTTGCGTAAAAAGAAGATGAACCACAAAAGGCTCAGCAGCGTGGTGGCGCTGACGCCGCGGCGTCCCAGTTCCAGCGTGCGGTAGACGGCGGCACGTTCGGCGGCGACGCGCCGTTCTTCCACCGCCAGCAGCGTTTCAGCGGCCTTGCGTACCGCTTCCATCTTTTCGCGCCCGATGTCGGTCAGCATCAGGTTGCGCCAGGCCTCATGCGAACCGGCGTCGAAGAGTTTGATGGTCTCGCTGGTCTCGGACAGTTTTTCAAGCGCGCGCGTTGCCACTTCGGACACCAGCGGCGTGACTTCCTGGTCGTCGCGGTACAGCGAGCGCAAGGTATCCAAGGCACTGCCAATGTCGGACGCCACTTCGGCATACGGGGCCAGGTATTCCTTGCGGCCGGTTAGCACATAGCCGCGCTGCGCGGATTCGGCATCCAGAAGCCGGCGCATCACGGTTTGGATATTGGTGCGGGCGACAGCGCGGGTGCCCAGGCTGCCTAGTGAATCCACTGCCCGCTGGTAGGACCACTCGGCCACCGACAACACCCCCAGCGCTAACAGCGCGCCCAGGGCAATGGCGAGCGGCGTGCGCCAGCCCTTGCGCCGGGGGGTGGGTGGAGACATCAGGAGATGGCGCCGCAGCCTGGCATCAGGGGTATGCAGACGATGACGCGAATGGGCCGCTGCACGGGATCAGCGCAGTTCGCCAGGCACCGTGGCGCTGCCACCGGCCGCGCGGCCGCAGTAGTCGATGAGGTCTTCAAGCTCACCCGACTTGTCAAACACGCGGTCTGCCCCAAGCGCCAGGCACCGCCTTCGGATGTCGGGTGTGGCGTAGTTGGTCAGCACCACGCGGCGTGCCTCAACGCCGGCGTCCTGCACCGCCCGCAGCACACCCAGCCCAGAACCCGACTTGAGAAAGATGTCCACGATGATGAGGTCGAAAGTGCCATGGGCGCTGCGGATCCAGTCGATGGCGGACTGCTCGTCGGGCACAGAACCGACTACCTTGACGTCGGTCAATTCTTCAAGCGTCGCGACGAGGTTGTCGAGAATGATCGGGCTGTCCTCAACGATAAAGGTTCGAAGCGGTGACATGGACAAGCTGCTGAGCGTGCGGTGAGTGCGGCAAGCGTGTGGCGAGCAGGTGGAAGTGGCGCCGCACAGAACCGTCAATTTGTGCGGGCAGTATGCCTTGCGCATCGGCGCGTCCGCGTCAGCGAAATTGCGACACCCCGTGTAGGCGGTGTCCTACGATGCCGTTGTTGACGCGGCCGCAGCAATAGAGAGCCAGTCGGTGAGCACGAACGCGCTGTTATCGGTTGCGTGCGTCCACTGTTCCACGCGCCAACCGTTGGCGCCAATGCTTCGCAGGAGGTTGACCGACTGTGATCGTTGCCCGCGCAAGTAGTGAGACCCGGCGGTGCCTGCCTGGGCTGCCCAAAGGGGTGAGCTCTGTGCGACGTCAGCGGGGTGGGTCAGCGCCTGGAAACCCGGTCGGTGGGTGTGGCCGCCCAGCACCAGGTGCACGCCGGCACGGGACCAGGCGTCTACTGCGAAAGCGCCGTTCTGCAGCATGTCGGGCATGGCGCTGTGGCTGATGCCGGGGCCCGTTGCCAGCCCAGCAGTGACCGGGTGGTGCAGTGCCACCACGCGCAGCGTGCCTGGCGGCGCTTTGGCCAGCCACTGTGCCGACCGCAGCACCTGCGCATCGGACAGCGTGCCTTCGTGGTGGCGCCAGCGTCGGGTGCTGCACAGACCAGCCACCCAGACGTCGCGCGTTTGCAGACGCGGCTCAAGCTCGTCACCGAATGTCTCTCGGAACGCAGCGTAAGGCGCGACCATGCGGCGCGGCAAGTCCCACAGCGGCAGATCATGATTGCCCGGCACCACCAACTGGTGGCGGGTGGCCAGGCGCGAAAAGAAGCGCGCGGCCGCCGCGAATTCCGCAGGCTTTGCGTTCTCGGTGATGTCGCCAGTGGCGACCACCGCCTGCGGCCTTTCTTGCAATACCAGGGCCACCAGGTCTTCAAGTACCTGCCGGTTTTCGGCACCAAAGTGGGTGTCCGACAAGTGAAGCAGCACAGACAAGGACGCGAGGTCGGGGTCCCCTGGCCCCGCATCGTTCACCGGGCGAGCCAATCCTTCAACTCATCGGCGTGCTTCTCTTCATCGGCCAGGATGTCTTCGAGCATGCGGCGGGTGGTGGAGTCCTTGTCCGCCAGCATCGCAATCATCTGGCGGTAGCTCTCGACCGCGATGCGTTCGGCCACCAGGTTGGCGCGGATCATGGCTTTCAAGTCCTTGGACGAGTCGTAGTCCGCGTGACCACGCCCCAAAAGTCCTTCCGGGTTGAAGTCGGGTTCGCCGCCCAGCTGCACGATGCGCTGCGCGATGCGGTCTGCGTGCCCCAGTTCTTCATTGGCGTGCACCAGGAATTCATCCGCAATCGCGGGCGATGCCAGGCCGTCGGCGGTGTAGTGGTGGCGGCGGTAGCGCAGCACACACACGAGCTCTGTGGCCAGCGCGGCGTTGAGCAGTTTGACGATGTCGTCGCGCCAAGGGCCGTAGGCGGGCGTGAGCGCGCCGTCGGTCAAATCCTGGCGCGCTGCGTGCAGACCGGCCAGCTTGAGTTGCAGGGGCGCGTGTTCGGCGCTCGAGTCGGTCTTGCGGTCATCGGTATTCGGAGTGCTCATGGCGGTCCTGCTCAAGGGCATGCTGGCGGGGGAGGGCGTTGCAGCCGAGGTTGGTACTGTCACTTGCTCTTGCCGACGGTCAAGCGGTTGTCCACCGCCACCACACCTTCCACAGCAGCGGCCAGCGTCTTGGCACGGTCACGTGATGGCGCGTCGGGGGCAGTACCGTTCAAAGCCACGCGGCCGTCGGTGGTGTCCACATTGACGCTGATGGCGCTGAGCTTGTCGTCAGCCGCCAGAGCGGCGTTGACCTTGGCCGTGATGGCGAGATCCTTGGCAGTGCCGCTGATGGCACCGGCTGCCTTGGTGGCAGCGGCGCTGGCGTCGGCGCCCAATTCCTTGGTCGCTGACTTGACTTCTGCGACGCTGCCGTCCACCTTCTTGCTCGCCGTTTCCTGGCCGGGCTTGTCGCAGGCTGCCAGCGACAAGGCGGTGGCGATGGCAGCCAAGCAGAGGGCGAGTTGCGGTGTGCGGTTCATCGGGTGTTCCTCAGTCGGTATGCCGCAGCGGCGGCGGACAACCGAACCTTAGTTCGCTCCGTTGCGCGGGCTGATCAGCCGTGCACGCATCCTGCTGTCGGACTGCGCCGACAAGGGCCACGGGTTTACCGGGTTACCGCGTTGCGGTGTTGCGGTGTTGCGGTGTTGCGGCAGTCATGCTGTGGCGGCCCTGGCGTGTAGGACAAGTCTGATCGTGCTGCGCCTTTCCGTCTGCTAGATTGCGCCACGCGGTGACGTCTTGCCGCGAACCCATCCCGAAGACCACCATGATCAGAGTAGGCATCGTTGACGACCACGCCATCGTGCGTTCTGGCCTGCGCCAATTCTTGTCCGAACATGTGGACCTGCGCGTCACCGGCGAAGCCAACAACGGCCGCGAAGCGTTGGAGTTGGCGCGTGCCGGTGAGGTGGACGTGATGCTGATGGACATCTCCATGCCGGACCAGAGTGGCGTTGACGCACTGCAGTCGATCAAGGCGCGTTTCCCCGATCTGGCGGTTCTGATTCTGAGCGGCTTTCCAGAAGCGCACTACGCCACCACACTGCTTCGGCAGGGTGCCAGCGGCTACCTGAACAAGGAATGCGATCCCGAAGAAATCGTCAATGCGATCCGCACCGTATTCCGTGGCCGGCGCTACATCAGCCCGGCGGTGGCCGAGTTGCTGGCCGACAACGCCGCCGGGGGCGTGGAGCGTGCAGGCCACGAATTGCTGTCCGAACGCGAATTGCAAGTCTTCCTGCGGCTGGCCAAGGGCGAAACCATCGGCAACATGGCGTTGGCCATGTTCCTGAGCGTCAAGACCGTCAGCACCTACCGGACCCGGGTGCTGGAAAAACTCAAGCTCGCCAGCAACAGCGATCTGACCTACTACGCGTTGAAAAACGGCCTCATTCAATAGCCACCGTTGGTTCGGGTGCGTTCTTGGACGGTGGGACTGCGGCGCACCACGCCACCAGGTCTTCAATGTCGCTGGACTTGTCAAACACCTGCAACGCACCCAGCGCCAGGCAGCGGTTGCGCATCTCCGCATTGACGTAGTTGCTCAGCACCACGGGCCGGCAGGTAAGTTTGCGTGCCCTCAGCGCGCGCAGCACGCCAAGGCCTGAGCCAGTGTGCAGGAACAGGTCCACGATGATCACGTCACAGGGCGGGTGGGGCGCGTCCATCCAGCGAACAGCATCCTCTTCGTTGGCAGACGAACCCAACACCCGCAGTGGCACCAGTTCTTCCAAAGCGGCGACCAGGTTGTCGCGGATGACCGGGTTGTCTTCCACCACGTAGGCGGTGACTGCGGAATCGGTGTGCATGTCCGCAGTCTGCGCTGCGCCGGCTGCACGCGCTGTCGGGCAGAGTGGTTGCAGGCTGTGGGAGTCATCCCACAGCCTCGTTTCCAACGCGGGGGTCTCACTCACGCTTGTCAAAGCCAGCGTTCCGCGAGGCGGCCGATGGTCTCCAGCGTGCGCTGCTGAAGACCGCGTCGCGACCACGCTTCCAAAGTCACGGGCTGCGACGCGGCGCGGTCACGGTCAAAGAGGGCTGCCATCTCGGCGCCAAAGTCTTCACCCAGCACGATCACATTCAGTTCGCTGTTGGCGACAAAGCTGCGCCAGTCCAGGTTGCTGGAACCGACCGTGGACCACACGCCGTCAATGACGGCCGTCTTGGCGTGCATCGTGGCGTGCGCCATTTCGTTGATCTGCACCCCGGCTTGCAGCAGTTGGGTGTAGTACGAACGCCCGGCGTGCAGCACCAGCATGATGTCGCTGCGCCCCGGCAGCACCAGTTCCACCCGCACGCCACGCAGCGACGCGTCGCACAACGCTTGCACGAAGTCAGGCCCCGGCGCGAAGTAGGCCATCGTCAGGCGCACGCTGCTGCGCGACTGGTCCACCGCAGCCAGCAGCGACGTGTAGATGCGGTTGCCTTCGTCCCGCGGGTCACTGGCCATGATCTTGACGATGCGCTGGCCCGGCTCTGCGCCTGCGGCGCCTGCAGCCTTAGCCCCCGGCTTGCCCAGTTCACCCACGCAGCCCTGGCCGTGCCAGGTGCGCGCAAATACCTGCGCCAGTGCCGGCACTACGGGGCCCCGCAATTCGATTTGCGTGTCGCGCCAGCCGTCGGCCAGTGGCTCTCCAGCGCTGCGGTTGGTGTCGGTGGCGGCGTTGCTCTTTCGACCACGGCTGAAAGAGCCTGAGCCATAGACGCGGCTGATGTTGATGCCACCGGTGTAAGCCACGTCGTCATCGACGACCAGCAGCTTGCGGTGGTCGCGGTGGTTGATTCTGGACAGGCCGCCGTAGCCGGGCCGGTCGGTGGGGCTCAGCGGGTTGAACACGCACACGGCCACGCCGCCATCGACCAGGCGCTTGAAGAAGGCGTCGGGCGTGCGGATGGAGCCCACGGCGTCCACCAGCAGCGCCACTTTCACGCCAGCGGCGGCGCGTTGCAGCAGCAGCGCGGCCACCTCGACAGCGACGCCTTGGTCTTCGACGATGTAGCTTTCCAAAAGCACCCGCCCGCGGGCCTGCGCGATAGCGGCTTTCATGGCGCCGAAGGTGGCTGGCCCGTCCACCAGCAGCCGCGTGCGGTTGCCGCGGTACAGGTCCACGTCGCCACTGCCGGCCAGCACGCGCAGGTGCAGGGCCAGCAGGTCGCTGGCCCCTTCTGCGGCTACGCGGCGCAGCGTGCGGTCTTCTTGCGCTGGTGTCAGTGGGCCGGCCGCGCCCGTCACGGAGACGCGGCCAGCGCTTTCCACTTTGGAATCGCGTGCGGGCAGTGAGGTGCAGGCGGCCGGCAAAAGCAGCAGGCACAACACGCACAGATGGAATAACTGCCCGAACTGGCCGGACTGATCGAACTGGCCCAGCCTGCACGCCTTGCTCACCATGCTTCTCTTTAAGCTGAACCTCGGGCGCTGTGCACCGGCACCCAGGTCAAAGGGTGCAGGGATTCGTAGCCGACCCAGCTCTCGGTGTCCGACCCGTCGTCCGCACTGCTGGCGATGTAGACGGTGGGCGGCGGGGCGAAAGCTTCTGCCGCAGTGCGGGCGGGGCCTGCCGCGTCGGGATCGGGGTGGGTCATGGCGTGTCCCTGCAAAAAGAAATTGAGTGGGGCTGGTGAAGGGCAGTGTCGGGGGCTGAAGCGGTCTTGTCCGTCGGTGCCTGGGGTGTTGCGCCGTCAGACTCCACCTACAGACCGACGCAGAAGCGGCGTCGAAAAGAAGCATGCCTAGCCTGAAGCGCACCCCGTCCTACGCCCGACCCGCCGACGCGACTACAGGATGTCGCCGCGCGGCGGCATACCATTCAGGGCTGCAGCCTTGAGGATCCCGCGTGAAGCTTGTCAAGAACGTCCCTGTCTTGCAAGGCGCAGGCAGCGCGTCTGCTTCGCGCAGCGCAGGCAGGGTGGCGGGGCCTTTCGTCGTGCACGCCCGCTTCCCCCGCGCCGCGCGGGGTTCGCAGGGTGCACCTGCTCGGGCGGAAGCATGGCGCGCGGCCGACGCCAAAGGGCTGGCCAAGGCGCGACGATGATTCGAACGCCAGAGACTGACCCCGCGCAGCCCGGTCGTCCGGACGACGAAGCCCAGGTCAACGGAAGAAGCACCGGCACCCATACCCGCAATGCCAGGCGCCCGGCGCGCTTTTTTTGGTTTGTGCTGGCCATCGCGGGCTTCGTCATCGCCCTGATAACTGCAGCAGAGGCCAGCGGTTGGCCCTTTTTGCGTGGCCCGCTGGAGCGCAATCTGCAACGCCTGATCGGCGTCAGCGCGCAGGTGGACGGCGACTTTCGTGTCCAGCTCCTCTGGCGCCCGGGCCTGACCGCTGAACGTTTGGTCATCGGTCCGGCCGACGGTGTGGCCGCGCCGCACTTGCTGCAAGCCGACGCGGTAGCGTTGCGCTGGCGCTGGGCGGACCTGTGGCGGTTTCGCCAGGGTGACGCGCTGCGCATCCAGTCGCTGACAGCGCGACACATCGACGCCAACCTGCTGCATCTGGCTGACGGCCGTGCCACCTGGCATCTGGGGTTGCCGCGCCAGCCCGCGTCTTCGACCGCACCCGCCGTCCGCCCCGACCCCGTCATCGACCACCTTCAGTTCGACAGCGGCCGCATCGTGCTGAATCACGCACCGCTGCAACTGCAACTGCTGCTGATGCTGCAAACGCAGCAAGCAGCGAACGACAGCACAGCAGCCGGCCTGACCGTGACGGCCGACGGTCAGTTCCGCGGCGACGCTGTGAAGGTGCGCGCACGCGCTGCAGGGTCGCTGCCGCTGCTGGCCAGTTCCTTGACAGGATCGGCTGCCACCGCGCCCATGACGGGCCTCAGCGTGAACGCGCAAATTGCGCGCGCACGCGTGATCTTTGAAGGCCAGGCGGCAGCGCTGCTGTCTGCGTCGCGGCTGAAGGGGGACCTTCACCTGAGCGGGCCGTCATTGGCCGCCGTCGGCCGGCCGGTGGGCGTGGTGCTGCCGGCGACGCCACCTTTTGACCTGCGCGGCCGTATCGCCCATGACGGCACGGTGTGGAGCCTGGTGGCCGACCGCGCCACCATCGGCAGCAGCGTACTCGGCGGCGCCTTTTCATACGACACGGCGGCGGTGCCCGCGCGCTTGAGCGGGCGCCTCACCGGCACCCGGCTGGCATTGAAGGACTTGGGGCCTGCCATCGGCGCCGACCAGCGCCCGCAGCGCGCCGGGCGCGTGTTGCCCGACGCGCCGCTGGACCTGCCGCGCCTGTCGGCGATGGACGCCAACGTGCTCGTCGACATCAATCAACTGGACCTGGGCACCACCGCGCTGGCGCCGCTCTTGCAGGTGCGCACGCACCTGCGCCTGCAGCATGGCGTCCTGCAGCTGGACGACCTAACGGCCGTGGCCGCCGGTGGCAAGGTCATTGGCTCGACCCGGCTAGACGCGCGGCCAGCGCAGCCGCAATGGACGGCCTCTCTGGCCTTCGTGGGGTTTGACGTGGCGGGGTGGGTGCGCGGGGTGCGCAAGGCCGACGCCGCCACGCCGACCACCGCAACGTCGGCGGCTTCCGCTGCAGCCACGGCGCCGGCTCCACGCGCGGTGCTGCAACGTGAACGGCAAAAGGCCTTGCGGGCGCCGCAGGCCCCTGCGCAGTCGTACTTGACGGGCTTGCTCGACGCACAGTTCAAGCTCAGCGGCCAGGGCCGCAGCGTGGCCCAAATCCTGGCGACGCTGCAGGGCAGCACCCGCGTGGTGTTGCGCGACGGCACGGTGTCGCACCTGTTGACCGAAGCAGCGGGGCTGGACGTGGCGGAGGCTCTGGGTGTGTCAATTCGCGGTGACCGGCCGCTGCCGCTGCGCTGCGCCCGCGTGGATGCGCAGATGCAGCGCGGCGTTTGGGTGCCGGGCTTTGCCATCATCGACAACGCCGACACCACCTTCAAGCTCAGCGGCCAAATCGACCTGCGTGACGAGACGCTGGCGCTGCGGCTGGTGGCCGCGCCGAAGGACTTTTCGCCGCTGTCGCTGCGCTCGCCAATCACCGTCAACGGCACGTTGTCCGAACCGCAGGTGGCTATCGATATGCGGCGTCTGGGCGTGCGCGCTGTTGCTGCACTGGCTTTGGCGGCGGTGGCGCCGGTGGCAGCGCTGATTCCGTTTCTGGACGCCGGCAGCCCGCCCGCCACGGACCCGTGCCGGCCGGCCGTGACCAGCGCGCCGGGGCGTCAGAAAACGCCGCCCGGCTGACGTTGCATGACCAAAGCTCCACCCCCGCAGGCGCCGCCTGCCGAGCCGCCGCCGGCCGAGTTGCCCCAACCCGTGATGCCCGTCATGCCCGGCACCCAGCGCTTCGTCATCACGGGCGCCGCGTTTGCGCTGGGCATCACGGCGCTTTACCTGGGCCGGTCGGTGTTGATGCCGCTGGCGTTTGCCGCGCTGCTGGCTTTTGTGCTGGACCCGGTGGTCACCGCCCTGCGCCGCTGGCGCGTGCCGCACGCGCTGGCGGTGGGGCTGGTGATGACGCTGACGATGGCGGGCCTGGGCGGCGGCGCGGTGCTGCTGGGCCAGCAAGTGTTGGCGCTGAGCCAGGACTTGCCCACGTACCAGACCACCATCCGCAAGAAGCTGCGCGACCTGCGGCCCGACGCCAGCAGCAGCCGCATCCTCAGCGACGCGGCGCGCGTCATTGGCATGGTGGAAGGGGAATTGAGCGCGGCCCGTGAAGACGCGGCTGGCAATGGGCCAGGAAGTAGCAGCACCAGGGCCCGCGCGCCGACCAAGGTGCTGGTGGAGCCGGCGCCACCGTCGCCGCTGCGCGCGATCCTGAACTTCGTCACGCCCGTAGTGCTGCCGCTGGTCACAGCGGGACTCGTGGCGGTGCTCGCGGTGTTCCTGCTGCTGCAACGCCATGAAATGCGCGACCGCCTGGTGCGTTTGACGGGTGGTGACCTGCATCACATGGCCGACGCCATGAACGAAGCCGCCCACCGCGTCAGCCGCTACCTGGGCGCGCAAGTGCTCATCAACTTCGGCTATGCCATCCCGATGGCGCTTGGCCTCTGGCTCATCGGCGTGCCCGGTGCGCTGCTGTGGGGTTTTCTTTCCGGCGTGTTGCGCTTCGTCCCGTACCTGGGGCCGGCGGTGGCAGCTCTGTTCCCGTTGCTGCTGGCTTTTGCCATCGACCCCGGCTGGCAGATGATGGTCTGGACGCTGGCGTTGATCCTCGCGATGGAGCTGATCATCAACAACATCGTCGAGCCCCTGGCCTACGGCGACAGAACGGGTGTCTCGCCGGTGGCGGTGCTGCTGTCGGCCGCCTTCTGGGCGCTGCTGTGGGGGCCCGTGGGGCTTGTGCTGGCCACGCCCATGACGGTGTGCCTGCTGGCACTGGGCCGCCACCTGGCGCCGCTGCGTTTTCTGGAACTGATGTTGGGCAGTGAGCCAGTCTTCGACAAGCCCACGCAGCTGTACCAGCGCTTGATTTCGGGTGAGCTTGAGGAGGCCATCGAACTCAGCCACCAGGAAGTCGCGCGGTATTCGCTGCTGCAGTTCTACAGCGACAGCGCGGTGCCAATGCTGGCGCTGGCCGCCAGGCCGTCGTCGCTGCGCGCGACGGCGGCGCAAAGACACCGCGTGGTCAACGGTGTCAGCCGGCTGCTGGACGATCTGCGCGCCAGCCACCCCGCTGCGCCGCTGAACGAAACGCCTTCACCAGGCGCCGGCAATGTGTTGTGCATCGGCGCGCGCAATGAAATCGACACGCTGTCGGCAGAGCTGCTGGCACACGCACTGGCCAGCGCTGGTTGCAATGCGCGCGCGGTGCCGGCGCTGGCCGTCACGGCCGACCGCATCGACGGCCTGAATCTCGAAGGCATCGACACGGTCTGCCTGTGCACCTTCAGCGGCACACCGCAGACCCACGCCCGCTTTGTCTGCCGACGCTTGCGTCGGCTTCGGCACGGTGGCCCGGCCTTGCGCGTGGTGCTGGCGGCCTGGTCGGCGCCACCCGAGTTGCTGCAAGCCGGCGTGCATGCAGGATTGGGCTTGGACGCCGTGGCGGTAAGTCTGGCGGAAGCGCAAGGTCGGTTGATGCCCGCGCTGGTGCCCGCTTTGGTGCCCGCTTTGGTGCCGGCGCTGGGGCCGGCGCTGGTGCCCACGTCAGTGCCCGCGTTGATGCCCGCGTTGATGCCGGCGCAGGCCGGCGCGCCGGTGGAGCAAGAGGCGCTGTCCGGTGCGGGGGTCGGCACCGCTGCCGCAGTGATGGACAGCACTTTGGACAGCACTTTGGACAGCACCGTGGACGGCACCTCGGACGGCCTGCGCGACACGTTGGCCCGCGGTGCCCAGCAAGCGGCCGATGTCTTCAGCGCCCCGTTGGCCACCGCCAGTTTTCAAAGCGCGGCGCTTGGCCCGCTGCAGTGCAGCGCAGGCTTGCCGCCTTGGGCGCAGCGCGAAGGGGCGGCGTGGCAGGCCGAAGCGTCGTTGATGGCCCATCTGCAAGCCCATCTGCAGGCGCACCTTGAAGCGGACCCGCACAACGTCAGCCAGGCGCTGGTGGTGCCTGATATTGCCCGAGACCCCAGCTTTGCAGCCCTGCTGGATGACCGGCTGGACGGCTTGAGCTTTCTGGCGGCGGCCGCGCTGCGAGACGCCGACGGCGAAATTGTGGGCGTGCTGGCCATCCGCGACACGCAGGCTCGGCCGTTCACCGACGGCGACCGCCAGTTGCTGGCGGACATGGCCGCGGAGTTGTGTGCCAGCGCGGTGGCAGAGGCGGTACGGGTGGCCGAGCCCGCCGTCGGCAACCCGGCGATTTGACGCATGCCGCATGCCCTGGCGCCCCAAGGACGGGCTCGTTGTCGGCACCGTCCTACCGCCAGGCCCGGCGCGGTCCGGCAAGCCGCGTGCAGCTGCCTGTCTACAGTGAAGTCAAGCGCAACGGCAGTCGGTGCGCGGCAGCCAGCGGCGCCAGGCGCCACGTCATTTTTTCCAGGAGTCCACCATGTTGCATTACGCCGTTGTCTTTTTGGTCATCGCGCTGATCGCGGCCCTCCTGGGCTTCGGTGGCATTGCCGCTGGCGCAGCCGGGATCGCCAAGATTCTCTTCGTCGTTTTTCTGGTCATTGCCGTGGTCACTTTCGTCGTCGGCTTGATGCGCCGAGGATGACCTCGACATTGCTGTCCTGAATGCCCGCCTTCTTTCGTTTCTTCCTTCTCAAAACCCTACCCAGGAGCACCCTCGATGAACCATCAATTCAGCCCCACCAACAGCCCTGACACCCTGAATGACCTGTCCGACCGCGCCGCCAACAAGGCCGATCAGGCGCTGCAATCCACCCGCCGCATGGGCGCGGAAGCGGCGCAGGCCATGCAGGCCGGCATTGACGGTCTGCGTGAAGGTGTGCCGTCTGCCATTTCGCGCGCCACTGCACAAGCCGAAGACCTGACCCGCCGCGGGCTGGAACGCGCTCGCCAGGCCAGCGCCACGGTGCGTGACAAGGCAGTGCAGGTCAGCGACCAGACGGTCGGCTACATCAAGGACGAGCCCGTCAAGGCGGTGTTGGTGGCGGCTGCCGCCGGCGCCGTGACGGCAATGTTGATTGGTTGGCTCAGCCGTTCGCGCAACGACCGGATCTGACTGAGCAACCGATGACAAATTCGGTACCGGCCCAGCCGGGCCGGATTCGCTTGCACCTGCGCGTGGGGTCGGCCTGATGGGCGGCCTCACGCTTTTTGCCAAGTGATGTTTCACAACGGTCAACAACCACCCGCGACGGCAACCTGGCCATGATTCACCCCCTCTTCACCCGCTTGGTAACGCAGCCCGGGCTGTTTGCTGAACACGCCGGTGCTTACGCCGAATTGGCTGCTGCCGAAGCGCAGCAGTTGGGCAAGCGCTGGAAGCGGCAGTTGATTCTTGCCGTGGCAGCGGGCCTCTGTGGTCTGGTTGGCTTGCTGCTGGCTGGAATGGCCGTCCTGCTGGCCGCCGCAGTGCCT
>JAYSYB010000272.1:0-5465 GCA_043716775.1 Rubrivivax sp. | reverse complement strand
CAAACTGCAGAGCGCCCGTGCCACGGCGCGTGATGAGGTTGACCACTCCACCGACGGCGTCCGCGCCATAGAGGCTGGAACCCGGGCCGCGCAACACTTCCACGCGCTCCACCTGCGACAGAGCGAGCGCCTCGACGGCCGCGTAGCCCAGTGTGGCCGAGCCTACGCGCACACCATCCACCAATACCAGCGACTGCTGCGACCCGGTGCCGCGGATGAAGAGGCCACTGCTCTGACCGGGGCCGCCGTTGCGCGACAGCTGCAGGCCGGCTTCGCGGCGCAGCAAGTCAGCGAGCGAGTCGGCCGTCGACTGGCGCAGGGTGTCGCTGTCGATCACCGCAATGTCGGCCGCCAGGCGTTCTGGCGCCAGGGGTTCGCGGGAACCGGTGATGACGACAGTTTGTGCCAGCGCCGCAGCGGCCAGCGTGGAACAAAAGAGGGACAGCAACACGCGCGCAGCGCGCCCAAAATGGATCGAGTTCAAGAGATACCTCCAGCCGCACGCCCCGTGCGGACCAGTGTTGACAGCACTGGCTTCGCGGCAAGGCACACGCCGGCGCGGTGCGGGCCGATGCCACACGCACGGCCCGCCCCCACCCGCCGCTGCCCTCCGCAACGCCAGCAACCCATTGCACCTGGCCGGTATCCGGGCTTGCGAGTGCCGTTCTGGCTGTGAAGCCTGAGACGGGGGCCTGCTGCGCCTTCCCAGCCCGTTTGGATCGGGCCAGTGGCTTGTCGTGCAGCATGCTCCTCGCTGACCGTTGCGGGGGCAGCGCCGGAATCGACAGGCTCTTGGGCAGTCTGTCTCACCGGCTTCCCGTTTAACCTGACGCCCTGAACGGGACGGCAGGCACCGGGTGCAAGCGGGCCGGATGTTAGCGCAGCCTTCCGACCCCGCTTTTAGCGCTGCAAATCGCCGCGGCCGCGCCATAGCCGCAAGAGCGCGTCGATATAATTCGGCTTTCTCACCTGAGCATTTTCAGCCCGCGCACCTGCGCCGCCCGAAGGTGCTGCCTGCAATGACCAAGTTCGTATTCGTGACCGGCGGTGTGGTGTCCTCTCTGGGCAAAGGTATCGCCGCCGCGTCGCTGGCCGCCATCCTCGAGTCAAGAGGCCTGAAGGTCACCCTCATCAAGCTCGACCCGTACCTGAACGTGGACCCGGGCACGATGAGCCCATTCCAGCATGGTGAAGTCTTCGTCACAGACGACGGCGCCGAGACTGATCTGGACCTGGGCCACTACGAACGTTTCATCACCACCAAGATGAAGCGCAGCAACAACTTCACCGCCGGCCAGATCTACAAGACCGTGCTCGAAAGGGAGCGCCGCGGCGACTATCTGGGCAAGACGGTGCAGGTCATTCCGCACGTCACCAACGAAATCCAGGAATTCATCAAGCGTGGTGCGGTGGACGTGGACGTGGCCATCGTCGAGATCGGCGGCACGGTGGGTGACATCGAAAGCCTGCCCTTCCTGGAAGCCGTGCGCCAGATGAGTCTGAAAATGGGCCCGAACAACAGCGCTTTCGTGCACTTGACCTATGTGCCGTGGATCGCAGCGGCCGGCGAGTTGAAGACCAAGCCGACGCAGCACACGGTGCAGAAGATGCGCGAGATCGGCATCCAGCCCGACGTGCTGCTGTGCCGTGCCGACCGCGCGGTGCCTATTGAAGAGCGCGACAAGATCAGCCTCTTCACCAACGTGCAGCCGCACGGCGTGATCAGCATGTGGGACGTCGACACCATCTACAAGGTGCCGCGCCTGTTGCACGAACAAGGGCTGGACGAGTTGATCTGCATGAAGCTGCAGTTGCTGACGCGGCCCGCTGACCTGAAGCGCTGGGATTCGCTGGTGCATGAAGTCGAGCACCCAGCCTCAAGGGTCAAGATCGGCATGGTCGGCAAGTACACCGACTTGTCCGACAGCTACAAGTCGTTGAACGAAGCGCTGCGCCATGCCGGCATCCACAACCATGCCAAGGTCGAGATCGAATACGTCGATGCAGAAATGCTGACGCCCGACACGGCAGAGCAGATGGCCAAGTACGACGCCATCCTGGTGCCGGGCGGTTTTGGCAAGCGTGGCATCGAAGGCAAAATCGTCGCGGCGCAGTACGCGCGAGAACACCGCGTGCCGTACCTCGGCATCTGCCTGGGCATGCAGGTGGCCACTATCGACTACGCGCGCCACGTGGCGGGCCTGGCTGGGGCCAACAGCACTGAGTTCGACCCCACGTCGCCGCACCCGGTGATCGCGCTCATCGAAGAATGGCAAGACCGCGATGGCAGCATCCAGAAGCGCAACGCCAGTTCCGACCTGGGCGGCACCATGCGCCTGGGCGCACAAAGCTCCGACGTGAAGCCCGGCACGCTGGCGTTTCAGATCTACGGGCCCGTGGTCACCGAACGCCACCGCCACCGCTATGAAGCCAACGTCAATTACCTCGACCGGCTGCAGGCCGCGGGCCTGGTCATCAGCGCGCTGACGCAGACCGAGAAGCTGACCGAAATTGTCGAACTGCCGCAAGACCAGCACCCCTGGTTCATGGGCGTGCAGTTCCACCCAGAATTCAAGAGCACGCCCTGGGGCGGGCATCCGCTTTTCACCAGTTATGTCAAGGCCGCGCTGGAACAGCACGATCGCCAGCACCCCATGGTGAATCCACCGGCGAAGGTGGCGGTATGAAGCTGTGCGGCTTTGAGGTTGGCATTCACCACCCCTTCTTCCTGATCGCTGGCCCGTGCGTCGTCGAAAGCGAGCAGCTGCAGATGGACGTGGCCGGGCATTTGAAGGAAATCACTTCAGCGCTGGGCATCCACTTCATCTTCAAGAGCAGCTACGACAAGGCCAATCGCAGCAGCGGCAACACCTTCCGCGGCCCAGGCATGGAACGCGGGCTGGAGATCCTGGCCAAGGTCAAGCGCGAGCTGAAAGTGCCGCTGCTGACCGACGTGCACGGTGAAGAGCAGGTCGCGCAAGTGGCTGCCGTCGTCGACGTGCTGCAGACCCCCGCCTTCCTGTGCCGCCAGACCGACTTCATCCGCGCTGTGGCGCAAAGCGGGCGCCCGGTGAATATTAAGAAGGGTCAGTTCCTGGCGCCGCACGACATGAAGAACGTCATCGACAAGGCGCGCGCCGCAGCACGCGAAAAAGGCTTGGATGAAGACAGCTTCATGGCCTGCGAACGCGGTGCGAGCTTTGGCTACAACAACCTGGTGTCGGACATGCGCAGCCTGGCCATCATGCGCGAAACACACGCACCGGTGGTCTTTGACGCCACGCACAGCGTGCAGCTGCCGGGCGGCCAGGGCACCAGCAGCGGCGGCCAACGTGAATTCGTGCCCGTGCTGGCGCGCGCGGCAATAGCCGTCGGCGTGGCGGGTGTCTTCATGGAAACCCACCCCGACCCGGCGAATGCGCTCAGCGACGGGCCGAACGCCGTGCCGCTTAAGCATATGAAGGCGCTGCTTGAGCAGCTGCTGGCCATCGACCGCGTCGTCAAGCAGCAGCCGCTGCTGGAAAACGACTTCTCCTGCTGAAAGGGCGTGCCATGACCGTTGCCTACCTGGTGGTTGAATCCAACATCACCGACCCCGAATCCTTCAAGCGCTACATGGCTGCAGCGCCCGATATCGTCAAGGCCTTTGGCGGCCAGTACCTGGTGCGCGGGGGCCGCATGACCGTGCTGGAAGGCGACTGGCAGCCGCCACGCCTGACGGTGCTGCAGTACCCTGACTTTGAAACCGCGCAGGCCATGTACGACAGCCCGGCCTACGTGAAGGCCCGCGCGTTGCGCCACGGCGCGACGGCCTGCTTCAACATGGTGCTGGTCGAAGGTCTTGCCGCACCGGTCTGAATCCCCTAGAGCCCACAGAGACAACCCCCCATGAGCGCCATCGTCGATATCGTCGGCCGAGAAATCCTCGACAGCCGCGGCAACCCCACCGTCGAATGCGACGTCTTGCTGGAGTCCGGCACCATGGGCCGCGCGGCCGTGCCCAGTGGTGCCAGCACGGGCAGCCGCGAGGCCATTGAACTGCGAGACGGTGACAAGAGCCGCTACGGCGGCAAGGGCGTGCTGCGCGCGGTGGAGCACATCAACACCGAGATCAGCGAATCGATCATGGGGCTGGACGCGTCGGAACAGGCCTTTCTGGACAAGACGCTGATCGACCTGGACGGCACCGACAACAAGGGCCGTCTGGGCGCCAACGCCACGCTGGCTGTGAGCATGGCCGTGGCGCGGGCCGCAGCCGAAGAAAGTGGCCTGCCGCTGTACCGTTACTTCGGTGGCATGGGCCGCATGAGCCTGCCGGTTCCGATGATGAACGTCATCAACGGCGGCGCGCATGCCAACAACAACCTCGACCTGCAAGAGCTGATGATCATTCCGGTGGGCGCACCCACCTTTCGCGAAGCGCTGCGCTACGGCGCCGAGGTGTTTCATGCGCTGAAGCAGATCATCGACGCCAAGGGCATGCCCACAAGCGTGGGCGACGAAGGCGGCTTCGCGCCCAATGTGGCCAACCACGAAGCCGCTATCCAGCTGATCCTGGAAGCCATCGACAAGGCCGGCTACACGGCGGGCACGCAGATCGCGCTGGGGCTGGACTGCGCGGCCAGCGAGTTCTACAAGGACGGCAAATACCATCTGGAAAGCGAAGGCCTGCAGCTCAGCGCGCCTGAATGGACCGACATCCTGGCCAGCTGGGCCGAAAAGTACCCCATCATCAGCATCGAAGACGGCATGCACGAAGGCGACTGGGAAGGCTGGAAGCACCTCAACGAGCGTTTGGGCAAGAAGCTGCAGCTGGTGGGCGACGACCTCTTCGTCACCAACACAGCGATCCTGCAGCGTGGCATCACCGAGAACGTCGCCAACTCGATCCTCATCAAGATCAACCAGATCGGCACGTTGACCGAGACCTTTGCGGCCATCGAGATGGCCAAGTGCGCAGGCTGGACCAGCGTCATCAGCCACCGCAGCGGCGAGACCGAAGACAACACCATTGCCGACATTGCCGTGGGCAGCAACGCCGGCCAGATCAAGACCGGCTCTCTCAGCCGAAGCGACCGCATGGCCAAGTACAACCAGCTGCTGCGCATCGAGGAAGACATGGGTGACGTGGCCAGCTACCCTGGGCGCACGGCCTTCCGTAACCTGAAGTAGTGCGCCATGAAGTGGGCTCCGATCATCCTGACCGGCCTGCTCGTGGTGGTGCAGGGTGACCTGTGGCTGGGCAAGGGCAACCTGCCCTATGTGATGGGGCTGCAGAAGCAGCTGGACGCGCAGCGCACGGCCAATGTGCAAGCGCGCGACCGCAACGCCCGCCTGGCCGCCGAAGTGAGTGACCTCAGAGATGGGCTGGAGATGGTCGAGGAGAAGGCGCGTGCTGAACTTGGCATGGTGCGGCCCGACGAGATCCTGGTTCAGGTCACGGCGAAGAAACAGTGAGCGTGGCG
>JAYSYB010000271.1:0-1720 GCA_043716775.1 Rubrivivax sp. | reverse complement strand
CGGCCGCTTCGGCGGGCAGGCAGGGGTAGAAGTAAAAGCGCAGCCGCTCCAGACCCGGCTGGCCTTGCAGCTGGATGCCCTTGTCGCGCGGAATGCGGTTGAGTTGGTCGACAAACACGGTGTGGGTGCCCAGGTCGGCCACGCGGCCGGCGCTGTCGATGTTTTCCAGCCGCACGCGGCCTGGCAGGCTCGTCGAAAACTGCAGCACGAAGACGTCGCCCGTGCGCAGCAGCGCACCGCTGCCGGCCACTGGTATGGGCCGCAGCACGGCAAAACTGACGGGGTCCAGCTGCTCCATCGCGTAGCCCAAGGCGGGTACGAATGCGGGCGTGAGGGTCGGCGCTGCACCATCGCCAAGCTTGCGGTTGCCGGGTGACGCCGAGGTGACTCTGTGCTGCTGCGCCAGGCGACGGAACAGGCCGTTTTGGCCGTTCTGACCGCTTTCACTGCCCGCACCCGCAGCGGCAGCGGCATGGCGGTGGGCCGGGGCCACGCGCTCCAGCACCTGCCCCAGCAAGGGCGACAGCTTGGCGGCAGGTTCTTCATTGGCGGCGGCCGGCACGGCGGCGGCCAGGCTCACCAGCCAACAGGCGCGGGTGCGGGTGCAGGTCCGGGCCACCGCCGCAGCCGTCATGACGCTGCCCCGACCCGGATGCGCAGCTCCTGCTCGGCCGTGTTGCCCTGGTCGTCGGCCACCTGCAGGATCAGCCGGTGCTGGCCGTCGGGCACCACTGCGCGGTCCACCACCACGCCGCTTTCGGTGACGGTGGCGTGCCGGCGCAGGCGGTCGGTGAGGTCGATCTTCAACAGGCCGTACAGCACCCGAAAGCTCGACGGCACGATGCGCGTGCCCGGTGTCGGCGTGAAGGCCAGTTCGATGCGCAGCGGCGCGGCCACCGTGGTGCCGGCCGCCGTGGGGCTGATGACGCGGATGCCCGGCGCGTTGGCCTTGGGGCCGACGGCCTGGCGCGGGCGGATCTCGGGCGGTGCTTCCAGTTCGGCTTTGGCCGTCTGCCGCGCTTCGGCCGCCGTGATCAGGTCAAAGGCGCCGGTGGCCTGGATCTGCGCTTGGGCTTGCACTGCCCCGGCCCACAGCATCGACAGCACCACCCCGGCCGCTGCCAGGCTCCACACGGACTTGTTCATGGTCGGATTCCCCTTCGGTTTTGACTTCCGTCGTGGGCCGGTTCTGCGCGCTGCATGCCGGCTTCACGATGGCTGGATTGGACAACGGTGCCGCAGTGTGCCCAATGATCCCGAGGGATACGGGGAATCATTCGCGGCCTTGATCACGGCCCGCTCTTTGGCGCCATCAGCCGCAGCGTGCCCACCAGTGTCGCCAGCGCCACCGGTTTGCCCAGCAGCGCGCAGCGCTTGGGCAAGGGCACAGTGCCCATCACCGCAATGCGGCCGGTGACGATGACGGCCGGCACCGGCATTTCCCACTCGGCACGCAACTCCATCACGGCGGCCAGGCCGTCGGCTTTGCCGGTGCCCAGATCGAGGTCGAAGACCAGTGCGTCGGGAAAGCGCGGTTCGTCGTCCAGCAGCAGCTTGAGTTGTTCCAGCGAGCCGGCATCCACCAGCGTGGCGCCTGCGCCTTCCAGCGCGGCGCGCAGTGCGGCGCGGGTGCCCGGCTCGTCGTCCAGCAGCGCCAGCAGCCAGCCGTCGAGCCGGCTTGCATCGGCGGCTGCCGCTTCACCGGCGGCAGCCCCTGGCG
>JAYSYB010000028.1:0-2521 GCA_043716775.1 Rubrivivax sp. | reverse complement strand
GGCGACGGCCAGCAGCCCCTCGAACTCGACGCGCCAGTTCCAGCTGGCAATTTGCGCCTTTTCGATTGGGCTGGTGCCCAGTAGCGGCGGCTGCGGGTAAAGCGCCTCCAGGTAGGCCATGATCGCCGCGTTGTCGGTCAGCTGCGTATTCCGGCGATTGTGACCGCTGATTCCGGTCGATCGTGACCGGTCGCGCAGCGTGAAGTGTTGCGCGCTTAAATTGTAGGGGCAGCGGTCACGATGGGTCCGGATTGATCTCCTTTTTGCTGGATTTTTGGCTTTTGACGAAGAGACTCGCCCGTCAGGGTGAAACGGTGGTTTCTCTGCATGAGGCGGTCCAGGATGGCATCGGCAATTGTGGCATCGCCCACCCAGGCGTGCCAGTGCTCAATGGGCAACTGGCTGGTGATGATGGTGGCCTTATTGGCAGCCCGGTCATCGATGATCTCCAGCAGATCGGCCCGCGTCTGGCTGTCCAGGCCAGTCATGCCCCAGTCGTCGAGCAGCAGCACATCGGTTTTGGCCAACTGCAGCAGCCACTTGCCAAACGTGCCGTTGCCGTGGCGGATGCGCAGTTCTTCTCCAAGCCGGGGCACCCGCTGGTACAGCGCCGAGTGGCCGCGCCGACAGGCGTACTGCGCCAGCGCGCAGGCCAGCCAGGACTTGCCCGCACCCGTCGGGCCAGTGATCAGCACACTGTGGCCGCTGTCAATCCAGTCGCCCAGCGCCAGGCTCATGGCCGTCTTGCGCTCCAGGCCCCGCCCGGGGCGCGTGTCCAGGTCCTCGATGCAGGCCTGCGGATACTTCAGGCGGGCCTCCTTGAGCAGGCGCGCCTGGCGCTTGTCGTTGCGAAAGTAGACCTCGCGGTCCACCAGCAAGGCCAGGCGCTCTTCAAAGCTCATGGCCGTCATGCCCGCCTGGGTGAGTTGGTCTTGCAAGCCTGCGGCCATGCCGTTGAGTTTCAAGCCGCGAAGCTGCTCCAGGGTTGTGTTCATCATCATGGGTATTCCTTTTGTTTTGTCGTTTTGTGCTGTGCTGGATGTGGTCGCTGGCATAGCCAGCGTCACTGGTAATAGCCCGGCCCGCGCACATGCGCGTGCGCCGGACTGGTCCACTGGGGCGTGGTGACAGGTGCGAGCAGATCGCGTCCATTGGCCAGAATGTCCCGGACATGGGCACTCCTGGTGGTGCCCAGTTCCAGCGCGATCAGGCAGGCCGCTTCCAGGCGCAGCTTTCCGTAGCGCCTGGCCAGCGAGAGCAAGGCCAAGCACGCGCGGTAGCCGTGTTCGGGATGCTGGCGCTCTTCGAGCAATCGCGCTACGATGCGCCCGGTCGCCACGCCGATGCTCGTGCCCCAGTGAATCAGCCGCTCGGGCGTCCACGCCAGGTGCGCCCGGTGGGCCGCTGAGAGGTGCTCGGGCACCGTGGTGAAGCCGCCCTTGTGCGCGCAGCGCAGGTGACAGGCCACGCGCTCGCCGCGATGAAGAATCTCCACGGCGCGCGCGGTGATCCGCGCTTCCAGGGCAAGACCGACCAAGGCGTGGGGAACGCTGTAGCGGTGGCCTTCGAACTCGACGTGCTGGTCAATGTGAACGCGCACGGTCTTGTAGACCGCCAGCTCCCACGTCTGCAGCGGCAAAGGCTGCAGGGCCGGTGCGTCGAGTTCGGCAAACGCACTGGCGCGGCAGCCAGGAAGCTTTTGAAACGGCTTGGCGTTGAGTTGCACCAGAAGCGGGCCGATGGCCTCGTTGACCTCATCGACGCTTTGAAACTGCTGGTGGCGCAAGCGCATCAGGATCCAGCGCTCGACCACCTGCACGGCAGACTCGACCTTGCCCTTGTCCTGCGGGTGGTAGGGGCGCGCCGGCAGCACCGAGGTGCCGTAGTGGCGCGCAAAGTCATGCACCGTGTCGTTCGCCCTGGGCTCGTAGCGGTCGGGGTTGGCAATCAACGCCCGGGCGTTGTCCGGCACGATCAGCAGCGGCACACCGCCGAAGAAACGCAGCGCCTGTGCCGTCGCTCCCAGCCAGTCGGCCGTGGTCTCGCGCGCCGTGGCATAGGCGAAGGTGTAGCTCGACGCGCCCAGGGCGCCAACGAAGATGTGGGCACGGCTGCCGTCCGACAGGGCCACAGTAGGTCCTGCGTAGTCGATGAACAGCTTCTCGCCGGCGCGATGGACCTGGCGCATCGAGCGCTTGAGGCTTTTGGCAAAGCGCCGGTAGTTCTCGCAGAACTGCGAGTAGCTGTGGGTCGTCTCTCCCGGGTGCTGGCCGGCATGCTCGTGCCACAGCAGCATCAGCGTCATGCCTTTGCGCCGCAGTTCCTGGTGCAGGCGAGCGAAGTCGGGTCGTACAAAGGCGCTGGCTCGCTGGGGTGTGCCCGCCAGGCGGCTGTACAGGGCCGCCTCGTCGAGCAGCTGAATCTGGCTCCAGTCCAGCCCTGCGGCGCTGGCCAGGGCGACATACTTGGCAACGACGCCTTTGGAGATGTTCAGGGCTGCGGCAATGCGCTCATGCGACAG
>JAYSYB010000270.1:0-1725 GCA_043716775.1 Rubrivivax sp. | reverse complement strand
TATCTTCGAAGGACTGGACTTTGGCCGCAACCGGGCCGAAGGCGACGACCTGCTGGGCGATGCCTATGAATGCCTGATGCGCCACTTTGCCACCGAGTCCGGCAAGAGCAAGGGCCAGTTCTACACCCCGGCCGAAGTCTAGCGCGTGATGGCGCAGGTGATCGAGCTGGGCAAGGCCAAAGACACCCGCCAGAGCATTCAAGCGACAGCAGGCGCAGTTCGCGAAGCAGCCGCGCCAGTCCGAGCGCGAGATGGTCAACGGCGAGCGCCACTATTTTCTCGGCCAGCACTACTGGCTGCGCGTGCATGAGCAAGCCGGTCCGGCGCGGGTGGCGGTACGCGGCGCAGCGCGAAGCGGTGCTGCAGCACTGGCACCGCGCACAGTTGAAAGCGCGGGTTCCCGCGCTGCTGGCGGTAAAGGTGCCCGATTGGGGCATCAGGAAAATGAAAACCAAATGGGGTCGTGCAATGTGGCGGCGCGGCGCATCTGGCTGAACCTGGAGCTGGAAAAAAACCCGAGCCGTACCTGGAGTACATCGTGGTGCATGAGCTGGTGCACTTGCTGGAGCGCCAGCACAACGAGCGCTTCACGGCGCTGATGGACCGCTTCCTGTCCGATTGGCGGCACCGGCGCGAGACGCTGAAGTCTTCAGCGCTGGGCATGCGGAGTGGGCCTATTGAAGATATTGAGGACATTGGGGAACCGCTCATCCTGATGACCTGAAAAAGGCAGACTGGGCGCGATCAGCCCAGTTCCACCACGGTTCCCTGCCCCGTCAGAAAAGCCGCTTTCACGGTCGCCTCGGGGTAAATCATTTGCACGGCTGCCCGGTAAGCCCGCAATTGCGCCCTGAGCGCAGGTTGCAGTTCGGGAGCAGGCGCGGTTTTGTAGTCGAGCACCCACCACTGGCCTTCGTAACCGGCGTCCTTGCGCCGCACCAGCCGGTCCAGCCGCAACGGCTGGCCCTGGTACACCAGGTCCACTTCGTTGCCCTGCCAGGCGACAACCTCTTCGCTCCAGGCCCAGGCACCGGCGCCGCACAAAATACGCTGCGTCACTGCGCTGGCTTCGGCGGCTTGCGCCGGATTGAGGCGGAATTCGCGGGCGACTGCAGCCACGTGCTCGGCGGACGACGGGCCGCCCCACTCCAGCAAGCGGTGCATGGCCTTGCCTATGCGGGCAATGGCGGGGTCATCCTCCTTGAGCGCTTCGGCGGAAAGCGTGGGCGCTTGCAAGACGGTTGAAGCCGGAAGCTCGGGCAGTTGGAAAACATCGGCAGACGGAACAAGGGCAGCTGAAATCGACCTGTCGCCGGCCAGGTCAGTGGCGCTGTCGCTCAACCCTTCAGCTTCACTTTCTCCTTCGCGCAGACGCAGAGCGCCAGCCGCGACCACCACCTGCAGCGGCGGCACCAGCAGCTGCAGGCGCTGCCACCAGCTGTCGGTCGTGACACGGTGCGGCACGATCGAGGAAATCGCCAGGGTATGGCGGGCGCGTGTCATGGCGACATACAGGGCATTGAGTTCTTCACGCTTGCGGGCGGCCTGCTCGGCGGCCAGCGCTTCCCGGGCGCAAGCAGGCGGCAGGCTTTCACTGACCAGAAAAACAAACTTGCGCGGCTCGGCGGCTTCGCCGGGCCAGTCGATCAGCACCCCCATGCTGTCGGCATTGCGCTCTAGCGTGTCGGTATCCAGCAGCAGCACGGCCTCGGCCTCCAGGCCCTT
>JAYSYB010000269.1:0-16559 GCA_043716775.1 Rubrivivax sp. | reverse complement strand
TTGCGTGGCCAGCGCCGTCTTCACCTTGCCGCCGGTGGCCAGTGTGGGCCCGAACGAAACCGAAGCGCTGCGCGCCGGCCACCGCGTGGCTGTCTTTGAAGCCGACTTCAGGCCTATGAAGCTGGCCTTCATCGGTGGCACCGAACGCACGCGCATGAAGCTGCTGGTGGACGCCGACACCGACCGCGTGCTGGCCATCCACATGATTGGCGCCGACGCGCCTGAAATTGTCCAGAGCCTGGCCGTGGCGCTGAGTGCCGGTGCCACCAAGGCGGATTTCGACCGCACCATCGCCATGCACCCCACAGCGGCTGAAGAATTTGTGCTGATGCGCACGCCGGCCCGCGTGCTCGACCCGCAGCCCCGGCCCGACCTGGTCTCCGCGACGACCTAGCTGAACAGCCGCCGCGCGGCGGCCGAGCCCGCCGCCAGGTCCAGCTGCTCCAGCCGTTGGTACAAGTCGTCGATGTCCTTGCCGATGGCGTCGAAGGCATGCAGGCTGATCGGCTGACCCTGGTCATCGGTGGCGGTGGCGTCCATGTCGTCGGCCAACTGCTTGCCCAAAAGATGCCAGGCCGGGAAGGGTTCGACATTGGCCGGCGTTTGCGGCACGTCCAGCGACAGCACGGCTTCGCGCACCACGGCCAGTTGCGGGTCTTCAGCCAGCGCGGCCTGCGCGTCCACCGACAGCACCAGCATCGGCGGCGCGCCTTCTTCGGCCGACGGCAGCACCCAGCGGCCCGGCACCGCGCCGCTGACCATCCCCAAACGCGCCGCCACCTGCTGCACAAACCCTACCGACCAGGCCACGCCGTTGGTGCGCAGCGTGATCGACAGTTGCGCGTCCAGCGGTGCGGTCAGGCCGTCAAGTTCGCGTGCACGGGCCACCACTTCCAGCATGTCGGGGATGTCAGCACTGGCGCCGACGCCATCGGCGAAGGCTTCCACCTTTTGCACAAATTCCGAATATTCGATGTCGTTGAGCGCGCCGCTGCGGTTGGCCAGTTGCACGCCCGCTTGCAGTTCGCCGTAGCGGCGGCTTGTTTGCAGCGGTTCCCAAGTGCCGGTTTCGGTGTCCAGGCCTTCGACGTAGAAAGGCTTGGTGCCGGCGCGGCGCGACGGTGGCAGGTGCTGCAACGCCAGGTTGCCGCTGATGGGCGCTTCCAGCGCCATCGGCACGATGGCATCGATCAGCGCGTCCAGCTGCGGCACGCGCTTGTGCGTGCTGCGCAGCGGCAGCACGTCGCCGTCAATGGTTGGCGTGGCGTCTGCGCCGTCGGCCGCGCGGTGCATGGGCGGCTCGGTGCGTTCTGGCACCGTGCTGGGCGCAAAGCCCTGGCGCGGCCGCGCGCGCCGTGTTGTCCACCAGGCCTGCGCGGCCAGCACCAGCAGCACCACGACGCCCAAAATTGCCAGTGCGGTGCTGAGTTTCATGCGGGGCAGCGTTTCACAGGCGGTTTCACAGGCGGTGTCACAGGCGCAGGCCCGGATCAGGCCGCTTCGGCCAGGCTCAGTGCGGACATCATGTCCACCGCAACGATGCGCGACACGCCTTGCTCTTGCATCGTCACGCCGATGAGTTGTTCGGCCATTTCCATCGCGATCTTGTTGGGGCTGATGAACAGTAACTGCGTGCCCTTGCTCATCTCCTTCACCAGGTTCTTGTAGCGCTCGGTGTTGGCGTCGTCCAGCGGCGCATCGACTTCGTCCAGCAGGCAGAAGGGCGCGGGGTTGAGTTGGAAAATGGCGAACACGAGTGCGATTGCGGTCAACGCCTTTTCACCGCCGCTCAGCAAATGGATGGTGCTGTTCTTCTTGCCCGGCGGCTGCGCCATCACCTGCACGCCGCTGTCGAGGATTTCGTTGCCCGTCATCACCAGCCGCGCATGGCCGCCGCCAAAGAGGCTGGGAAACATGCGGCCGAAGTGTTCGTTGACCTGGTTAAAAGTGCTGGCCAGCAGGTCACGCGTTTCCAGGTCGATCTTGTGGATCGCGTCCTGCAGCGTGGTGATGGCTTCATTCAGGTCGGCGTATTGCGCATCGAGGAAGGTCTTGCGTTCCTTGGATGCGGTCAGTTCGTCCAGCGCCGCCAGATTGACGGCACCCAGGGCGTTGATGTCGCGCGTGATGCGGTCGATCTCGGTCTGCAGGCCCCACAGCTTGACGCTGTGTTCTTCGATGTTCAGCGCCAGCTTTTCGAGGTCGACTTCGGCTGCGGTGAGTTGCTCCAGGTACTGCGCGCCGCCCAGCTGCGCGGCCTGCAGTTCAAGCTGCAGTTTGGTGATCTGTTCGCGCAGCGGGTCCAGGCTGCGTTCGAAGCCCATCTTCTGTTCGTCGGCGCGACGCAGTTGCGCACTCAAGTCGTCGTATTCGCTGCGGGCCAGGCCCAGAGCCTGTTCACGGTTCAGCTTCAGCGTCAACGCAGCCTGCAAGCCACTCTGCGCGGCGGCGTCGTCGAAGCCGGTCAGTTCCAGCTGCAACTGTTCACCGGCCTGCAGGTTGGCGGCCACCTGGGCCGCTGCGGTTTCGATGCTGCGCTGCAGTTCGCCCTGACGCGCCGCCAGGGCACGGGCCTGAAAGCGGGCTTCCTGCGCCTGCCGCTCCAGGCTGCGCTGCTGTTCGCGGGCATCGGAGAGTTTGCGGTCTGCGGCGATGACTGCATCGTCCAGTTCTGCATGGCGTTCCTGCGTGGTGCCCAGTGCGATGTCGAGTTCTTCGAAGCGCGCCTCGGCGGTAGCCTTGCGCTCTTGCAGCTGTTCAATCTGGGCGTCGATCTCGGCCAGCTCTTCGGCCAGCTGGTCGCGCCGTGTCGTGGCGGCTTCAGCCTGCTGGCTCAGGCGCAGCAGTTCGACGTGCAGTGAGTGGGCGCGGGTCTGTGCTTCGGCGGCTTCGCGGCGAGCGCTTTGCAGGCGTTGCGACGCGTCGGTGTAGGCAGCTTCCAGGCGCACCGATGCCGATTTGCTGTCGTCGGCAATCAGCGCCTGCGCCCGCTGCTGTCGGCTCAGATTTTCAATCTCCTGCGCGCGGGCCAGCATGCCGGCCTGTTCGGAGTCGGGCGCGTAGAAAGCCACCGCGTGCTGGCTGACAGCGTGGCCTTCGCGGGTCATGATGACTTCGCCGTGGGTCAGCTGGGCGCGTTGCGCGAGTGCCTCTTCCACTGAACTGGCGGTGTAGACACCTTCCAGCCAGTCGCCCAGCAAGGCCTTCAGGCCGGCCGTCTCTGAAACATTCGCAAGGCGCAGCAGGTCGGCCAGACGCGGCAGTGTCTGGTGCGTGCTCGACACGCTGCCGGAGGGCAGGGCGTAGAAGGCCAGCCTGGCCGGTGGCGCGTCGGCGGCAAAGGCGCGCACGGTGTCCAGCTTGCCCACTGACAGCGCGTTCAGCCGCTCGCGCAGCGCCGCTTCCAGTGCGGTTTCCCAGCCGGTTTCAATGTGCACCTGCGTCCACAAACCCTGCAGGCCGGTCAGGCCGTGTTTGTCCAGCCAAGGTTTGAGTTTGCCTTCGGTCTGCACCTTTTCCTGCAGCGCGCGCAGGGCTTCCAGCCGCGCGCCAATGTCCGCCAGGCGGCCGGATTCGCGGTTGACGGTGTCTTGCGCGGCGCGGCGTTGTTCGTCCAGCTGCGGCACCAGGTCATTCAGGTCGTGCAGGCGCGCGTCCGTCACGTCACGCGATTCATTCGCGGCGGCCTCTTCGGTCTTCAGCAGGTCGATGCGCGCCAGGTCCGGTGCCTGCAGGCCCTGCTTTTCACTGCCGAGTTTGTCGCGCCGGCCTTTGAGCTGCCGCGACTGTTCTTCGACGTTGCGGCTGTCCGCCGCCAGCACCTGAATCTGCTGCTGCACCTGCGCCACCGCGCCGCGCTGCTGGTTGCTGGCCGCCTGCGCCGTGCGCACCGCTTCTTCGGCATCGGGCAGCACCATGCCTTGTTCTTCGGCTTGCGCATGCAGCAATTCAGCCTGCTCGTCGGCCGCGACGATCTGCTCCGCCAGCGATTCGAGTTCACCCTTGGCACCGTCCTGCCGTTCGGTCCACTGCGCGTTCTGCGTCTGCAAGTCGGCCAGCCGCGCCTGGGCCCGCGCGCGGCCTTCAACGACGTAGCGGATGCGCTCTTCAAGCCGGCTGACTTCCAGCGCCGCTTCGGCCAACACGCCCTGCTTGGCATGCAGCACGTCGTTGGCGGCGTAGTGGGCCTGGCGCACGTGTTCCTGTTCGGCTTCGACATGGCGCAGCTCAGCCAAGCGCGCTTCGAGTGCCGTGGCTGCTTCGGCAACGGCCGTCTTCACACGCAACTCTTCAGCCGCCGCGTCGCGGTGCTTCAGAAACCACAGCTGGTGCAGCTTCAGCGTGCCTTGTTCCTGCAGGCCGCGGTACTGGCTGGCAACCTCGGCCTGCTTTTCCAGCTTGTCGAGGTTGCTGTTGAGTTCCCGCAGGATGTCGTCCACGCGCGTCAGGTTTTCACGCGTGTCCTTGAGCCGGTTTTCGGTCTCCCTGCGGCGTTCTTTGTATTTGGAGACACCGGCCGCTTCTTCCAAAAACAGGCGCAACTCTTCAGGCCGGCTTTCGATGATGCGGCTGATGGTGCCCTGGCCGATGATGGCGTAGGCGCGTGGGCCCAGTCCCGTGCCCAGGAACACGTCCTGCACGTCGCGTCGGCGCACCGGCTGGTTGTTGATGTAGTAGCTGCTGGTGCCGTCGCGCGTCAGCGTGCGCTTGACGGCGATCTCGGCAAATGCATTCCACTGGCCGCCGGCACGTGCCAGGGTGTTGTCGAACACCAGTTCCACACTCGCGCGGCTGGCCGGCTTGCGCTGGCCGCTGCCGTTGAAGATGACGTCCTGCATGGACTCACCGCGCAGCTCGCTCGCCTTGCTTTCGCCCAGCACCCAGCGCACCGCGTCCATGATGTTGCTCTTGCCGCAACCATTGGGCCCCACCACGCCCACCAGTTGGCCGGGCAGCTGGAAGGTGGTGGGTTCAGCGAAGGACTTGAAGCCCGACAGCTTGATCTGGGTAAGACGCATCGGCGGGTGGGCTGCAACGCTGTGGCTGTTTTGGCGACAAGCGCGTCTAAGTGCTTGATTTGGATGGAAAAATGCGCTCCAAGATGGGGCGCAGCGGGGGCCGGATGATAGCATCGCGCCCCTCTTGAAACTTGTGTGCGCCATGGCCAAGAAAGCTCTGAATCAACGCCTTGCTCGGGTCACGCCGCTGCAGCGCCAATCGCCGGCTTCGCCGCCGAGTGCCCCCAGCCGTGAATTGCAGGTCTTTGAGAACCCAGCGCCCGAACGCGACTACGTCATCTACTTCGAAGTGCCCGAGTTCACCTGCCTGTGCCCGCTGACGGGCCAGCCCGACTTTGCGCACTTCGGAATAGAGATCGTGGCCGATAAGTTGTGCGTGGAAACGAAAAGTCTGAAGCAGTACTTCTGGAGCTACCGGAACGAAGGTGCTTTCCACGAGAAGGTCAGCAACACGATCGTTAGCGACATTGTGGCCGCCACTCAACCGCGCTTTCTGCGCCTGCACGCCGACTGGTTCGTGCGCGGCGGCATTCGCACATTCGTCACCGTCGAGCATTGCAAGAAGGGCTGGAAGGCGGCACCGGCTGTGGTGCTGCCGGGCGCTGCCGGTTGATTGCCCGCTGATGGAAGTTCAGCGCCCGGCGTACCAGAAGTTTGCGGTCGATGTGCAACGCAGCCCTATCGACGGCCAGGGCGCCTTTGCTGCTGAAGCGATCCCGCCGCGCTTAAAGATTGGCGAGATTCGCGGCGAAAGTATCAGCGTGCAGGACGCGCGCATCCGCGCCACGCGCAGCGACCGCATCATGATCGTGGAACTGTCGGCCAAGCGCGCCATCGACTTCAGCAAGTCTGCCGACCCGATGCGCTATATCAACCACAGTTGCAAGCCGAATGCGCGGCTGTGCATCCGCCAGGGTCGCGTCGAGTTCTACGCGCTGCGCGCCATTCAGATGGGTGAAGAAATCACTGTCAACTACGGTGAGACGCACCACGAAGGCCGCTTGCGCTGCGCCTGCGGTGCGCCAGGTTGCCGCGGCGCCTTGTAGCCAGGGTTCAAGCGCTGCTGCGCGGCAGCAGCGCCTGCAGCCGGTACAGCGCGTCCAGCGCGTCACGCGGGCTCAGCTTGTCGGGGTCGATCGCGGCCAGCGTTTGCTCCAGTGCACTGGGCTCTGTGGCGGGCGCAGCCGGCGGCGCGGCAAACAGGTCCACCTGCGCCTGCCCTGCGTCTGCCTTGGCGTGCAGCGATTCCAGCGTGGCGCGGGCCTGGCGGATCAGCACCGCGGGCATCCCCGCCAAGCGCGCCACCTGCACGCCATAACTGCGGCTGGCCGGGCCCGGTTCCATCTGGTGCAGGAAGACGATGTCGTGGCCGCTTTCCACCGCACCCACATGCAGGTTGATGGCGTGGGCGTGTTTCGCCGGAAAGTCGGTCAGCTCAAAATAGTGCGTCGCAAAGAGCGTGAAGCTGCGGTTGCGGTCGTGCAGCTGCGTGGCAATCGCAGCGGCCAGTGCCAGGCCGTCGAAGGTGCTGGTGCCGCGGCCGATCTCGTCCATCAGCACAAGGCTGTGTTCAGTGGCGCCGTGCACGATGGCAGCCGCTTCCGTCATCTCCACCATGAACGTACTTTGGGCGTTAGCCAAATCGTCCGCCGCGCCAATGCGGGTGTGGATGGCGTCAACGGGTCCGAGCCTGCAGGCTGTGGCCGGCACGTAGGAGCCCATGGCGGCCAGCAGCACCGTCAACGCCACTTGGCGCATGAAGGTGCTTTTGCCGCCCATGTTGGGGCCGGTGATGATGAGCATGCGGGTCTTGGCGTCCAGCCGGCAATGGTTGGCGATGAAGCTTCGGGTTTGTCCAACTGCACCTGTTTCAGCCAGCCGCGCCTCCACCACCGGGTGGCGGCCCGCTTCGATGTCGATGCAGGGGTAGGGCACAAAGTCGGGCCTGCACCAGTTGAGCGTGGTGGCGCGCTCGCTCAGCGCGGCCAGTGCGTCCAGCGCGGCCAATGAACGGGCCAGGGCTTGCAGGGTGGGCAGATGCTGCTGCAAGTCGTTCAGCAGTTGCTCGTACAGGAATCTTTCGCGGGCCAGTGCGCGTTCTTGCGCCGACAGCGCCTTGTCCTCGAAGGCTTTCAGTTCGGGTGTGATGAAACGCTCGGCGTTTTTTAGCGTCTGCCGGCGCTGGTAGTCGGGTGGCACCTTGTCCAGCCCCGACGCTGTCACTTCGATGTAGTAGCCGTGCACCTTGTTGAACTGCACCCGCAAATTGGTGATGCCAGTGCGCGCGCGTTCACGTTGCTCCAGTTCCAGCAGGAAGTTGTCGCCGTGTTGGTTTATGTGGCGCAGTTCGTCCAGCGCGGCGTCAAAACCGTCGGCCATGACGCCCCCGTCGCGCAACAGCACGGCCGGCTCTTCGGCGATGGCGTTCAGCAGCTGCGCCAATGCCGCGGCGGGCGACAGTGCTGCATGCAGGCGCTGCAACAGCGCGGTGCCTTGCGGCGCGCACTGGCGCAAAGCGGGCAGCGCGGCCAGCGTGCTGCGCAGGCCCGCCAGTTCACGCGGGCGAACCTGGCGCAGTGCCACGCGGGCGGTGGTGCGCTCGACATCGCTGACACCGCGCAGTGCGTCGCGCAGGGGCTCATAGCCGGTGCTGATGCATTCTGCGATCCCGGCGTGGCGTTCAGCGGCTGCGCTGCGGTCGCGCGCCGGGTGTGTCAGCCAGTGGCGCAGCAGCCGGCTGCCCATGCCGGTGCGGCAGGTGTCGATCAGGCCCAGCAGCGTGGGCGCGCCCTGGCCGCTGTCACCGCGCAGCGTCTGCACCAGTTCCAGGTTGCGGTGGGTGGCTGGCGGCAGGTCCAGCAAGTCGGCGGCGCGTTCGACCTGCAGCGTGCGCACGTGCGCCAGCGCCTGGCCCTGGGTGTGTTCTGCATAACTCAACAGTGCAGCGGCGGCAGCGTGCGCGGTCTTCATGTCGTGCGCATTGAAGCCGGCCAGCGTGGCCACCTGCAACTGTTCGCGCAGCTTGCGTTCGCCCAGGGCGCTGTCGAATTGCCAGGCAGGGCGCGCGGTGCGCGCGGTCCTGGCTTGCAGCAGTGCGTGGGGCAGTTCATTTGGCGTCACGCTGCCGTCATGCAGCACCTCGGCCGGGGCCAGGCGGGCAAGCCAGGTGGCCAGGTCGCGCTCGCCGCATTCGGTGAGGCCGAGTTGACCGGACGACAAACCCAGCCAGGCCAGGCCCCAGGTCACCCGGTGTCTGTGCACCGCCAGCAGCAGCGTGTCGGCACGCTCGGCCATCAATTCGCTGTCGGTCACGGTGCCGGGCGTCACCACCCGCAGCACCTTGCGTTCCACGGGCCCCTTCGCGGTGGCGACGTCGCCAACCTGTTCGGCCACGGCCACGGCTTCACCCAGCTTGATCAGCCGGGCCAGATAGCTTTCGACCGAGTGCACTGGCACACCGGCCATCACCACGGGTTCGCCCGCGCTTTGGCCGCGTGTGGTCAGCGTGATGTCCAGCAGCCGGTTGGCCTTGCGCGCGTCACCCCAGAACAGCTCGTAGAAGTCGCCCATGCGGAAGAACAGCAGCGTGTCTGGAAAGTCGGCCTTCAGGCGCAGGTACTGGGCCATCACCGGGGTGTGCGCCACGGGGCTGGCGGGAAGCTGGCTGGCTGACGTGCTGGATGAGTGCGCGGCGGTCATCGGGGCAGGGGTGGCGGTAGGGGGACTCATTGTGGAGGGGGCAGCCGGCACCGTCGGTTCATGCCTTAAGTCCGTGCATTCAGTGACACTGGATTCGCAGGCCAGGCGCCTGGCCCGTGCCGTGCAGCTCAAAAGTCAACAGCCAGTTCACGCCGCAGCGCATCGAAGAGGCAGCCTCAATGCGCGCCACCGGCACCTCGCGCGTCGGCGGGCGGCGGTGCAGGGGCATGCGGCCGCGGGCCATCTTGGGCGCCTTTAGTATGTGGGTTGAATCTCATGCATGCAGGTCAACAAGTTGATCATGTCAACCCGATACCGAACCCCGCCCGCGTCGTCTGCGCCAGGCCGGTCGCAACAAGCGCTGGACGGCTTGTTCGTGCTGGGGGGCTGCCCTGCGCGGCGGCCTGCGTGACGCGCTGCAAGATGAACGGCTTGATCGATCAGCTCCGTGTGTTTCGTGAGCGACTGGTCGGTCTGCTGGCCCGCGCACCCTGACGGGCCGTGAAACTTCTGCGCTGCTTCCTTCCGATCCTGCTGCTGGCCTTGCCGGTTCAGGCTGCCGCGCAAGCGGCCGCGCCTGCGTCCAACAGCATGGCGAAACGCGTGCAGCCGTGCACCGTCTGCCATGGCCAGGAAGGCCGGGCCACCAACGCGGGCTACTTCCCGCGCATCGCCGGCAAGCCCGCCGGCTACCTGTATGCCCAGCTGCTGAATTTTCGCGATGGCCGGCGCCAGAACGCGGCCATGCAGGGGCTCATCGACACCTTGTCGGACGACTATCTGCGGCAGATCGCCAGCCACTTTGCGGCGCTGGACTTGCCGTACCCGCCCCCTTTGCCCGCGCAGGCTGGCGCAGCGGCACTGTCGCGCGGTGAAGCGCTGGTGCTGCAGGGCGACCGCGCGCGTGGCGTCCCGGCCTGCGCGTCCTGCCATGGTGCTGCGATGACGGGCGCGGTGCCTGCTGCAACCGCCGCCGTGCCCGGACTCCTGGGCTTGCCGCGCGACTACCTGATGGCGCAGCTGGGCGCCTGGCGCGCGGGCCTGCGCAAGGCAACGGCGCCCGACTGCATGGCGCAGGTGGCCATGCGGCTGTCGGCGGAAGACCTCAGCGCGGTCGCTTCGTGGCTGGCCGCACAACCCGTGCCAAGTGACGCCAGGCCGGCTGCGCGCGGTGCCGGCCCGTTGCCGCTTGACTGCGGACCGCAGCCGCCATGAAGGCCCTGCGATGGGCGCTGGCCGCAGCCACCTTGCTTACCGCCGCCGCCGCGCTGGTGGCATGGCTCAACGTGCGCGATGATGAGGAAACCGCGACCGACGTTGCAGCCAACATTGCAACCAACACCGCCGCCAACCCCGACGAGCGCAGCGCCACCACCAGCCTCATCCAGCGCGGCGCCTACCTGGCGCTGGCCGGCAACTGCATGCCCTGCCACACCGAGCGCGGCGGCCGCCCCTACGCGGGCGGCCGTGGCATCAAAACGCCCTTTGGCACGGTGCGGTCGTCCAACCTCACGCCCGAAGCCACCACCGGCATCGGCCGCTGGACCGGCGCCGACTTCTGGCGCGCCTTGCACCATGGCAGGTCGAAGGATGGGCGGCTGCTCTACCCGGTGTTTCCGTATCCCAACTACACGCAGGTCACGCGCGGAGACGCCGACGCGATCTTTGCCTACCTTCGCAGCTTGCCGGCGGTGTCACAGCCCAACAGACCCCACGCGCTGCGCTTTCCCTACAACAGCCAGGCCGCGCTGGCGGTGTGGCGTGCGCTCTTTTTCAAGCCAGCGGTTTTTGAGCCCGACAGCCGGCAGTCCGTGGCCTGGAACCGTGGTGCCTACCTGGTGCGCGGCCTGGGCCATTGCGGAGCCTGCCACGCGCCGCGCAACCGCCTGGGCGCCACCACTGGCAGTGTCGAACTGAGCGGCGGGCTCGTCGCGCAGCAGCACTGGTACGCACCGTCGCTGGCGACATCGCAAGAGGCCGGTGTCGCCGACTGGAGCGCGCTAGACATCCAGGCTTTGCTGAAGACCGGCCAGGCACCGCGCACGACGGGGTTGGTGACGGTGATGGGCCCGATGGCCGAGGTGGTGTTTCGCAGTACCCAGCACCTGGCCGACGCCGACCTGCGGGCCATCGCCACTTTTCTGCAGCAATTGCCGCAGGTGCCACAGGTGCAGAAAATGCCGACGACCGCGCAGGCGACGGCTGTTGCCGACCCCGCAGCCATGGCGCGCGGCGCTACCGTGTACGCCGACCACTGCAGCAGCTGCCACGGCGAACAGGGGCAGGGCGGCGGTGCGGCTTACCCGGCGTACCCCGCGTTGGCCGGCAACCGCGCGGTGGTGATGGCGTCCGCAGCGAACGTCGTGCGCGTGGTGCTGGTCGGCGGCTATCTGCCCGCCACCGCCGACAACCCTCAGCCCTACGGCATGCCGCCTTTCGGGCCCTTGCTGAACGACGCGCAGATCGCCGACGTGGCGACCTACATCCGCCAGTCCTGGGGCCACACTGCGGCGCAGGTGTCGCAGGTGGACGTGTTGCAGAGCCGATGATTCAGCGGGCGGATAACGCGGCAGCAGGCACCCGCAAGCACCCGCAAGCACCGCTGACAATCAAGCGCTTCAACAGTTCACAAAACACCATGCCCATTCAGTGGTTCCCGGGTCACATGAACACGACCAAGAAGGCAATCGCCAAGCGCATGCCTGACATCGACGTGGTCATCGAATTGCTTGACGCGCGCCTGCCAGGCTCCAGCGCCAACCCGCTGCTGGCCGAGCTGACTGGCGCCAAGCCAAAGCTGAAGGTGCTGAACAAGCAGGACCTGGCCGACCCGGAACGCACGGCCCTGTGGTTGGCTTACTACCAGGCCCAACCGGGCACCCACGCGCTGGCGCTGGACGCCAGCGTGGCTGCACCCGCGCGCCAGCTCATCGACGCTTGCCGCGCGCTGGCGCCGCTGCGGGGTGGCATGGTCAAGCCGGTGCGGGTGCTGATCTGCGGCATCCCCAACGTGGGCAAATCCACGCTCATCAACACGCTGATGGACAAGCGACATGCCAAGACCGGCGACGAGCCTGGCATCACCAAGGTCGAACAGCAGATTGCGTTGGCCAGTGACTTCACGCTTTTCGACACACCCGGCATGCTGTGGCCGCGCATCGTGGTGGAACAGAGCGGCTACAACCTGGCCGCCAGCGGCGGCATCGGCCGCAACGCCTACGACGAAGAAGAAGTGGCAATGGCCTTGCTGGCCACGGTGCGTGAACGTTATGCAGATCGGATGCAGGCGCGCTACAAGCTGGCCGACTTTTCGGCGTTGAGCGACGAGGGCCTGCTCATGGAACTGGGCCGCAAGCGCGGTGGTCTGCTGGCAGGCGGCCGCGTCAACATGCAGAAGGCGGCTGAGATCGCGATCAACGACTTCCGCACCGGTGCCTGGGGTCGCATCACGCTGGAGGCGCCGACAGACTTTGTCCAGTGGCTTGCCGCCGGCCGCGCGCGCGACGCGGAAAAACGCGCCGCGCGCGAAGCGCGCAGCCAGAAGCCCATGCCGCAGCGCGATGCGGCCCGGCTGCTGGAAGGTGACGAGCCGGCGGCCTGAGGCCACTCAGTGAACTGCTGAAGCAGCAAACCGGCGCGCCGCTGGAGCCTGTGCGCTGCAGCGACAAGAGCGTGACGCATCTGGACATGTTGGGCGGCGTGTAAGACGGCGCCCGGTCCAATCCCGCCTGGGGTATGCAGCGCTGGGTATTCAGCGCGGGGTATTCAGCGCGGGCTGGTGAGCCCGGCGCCGGCCACGGCTACATCGGCGCGTCTTCCCCCGCGGGCTTACGAATGCGCAGCGGCGCCTTTTTCACCGGCTCTGCGGCGGCCTGCACAAAGGCCGCAGTGGCATCGACTCCGATAGCTTCTGCACCGTCACCTGCGGTCGCAGTATCGTCCTTGATGACCCGCGTGTACGGCGCCAGGATCTGCACCAGTTGCCCATAGACCTTTGGGTTGCCGGCCACCACTTCGCGCTGGTAGAGGTAGTCGCTTTCACCGGTGAAGTTGCCGATCAGGCCACCGGCCTCGGTGATGATCAGCGAGCCTGCGGCCACGTCCCAGGGGCTCAGGCCGGTCTCGAAGAAGCCGTCGTAGTAGCCGGCGGCCACGTAGCAAAGGTCCAGCGCCGCAGCACCCGGTCGGCGCAGGCCGGCGCAGCTTTGCATGACCTCTTCGAACATCTTTACATAACGCTTGAAGTTGTCGCCCTTGCGGAATGGG
Source organism: Rubrivivax sp. (assembly GCA_043716775.1). GTDB lineage: Bacteria > Pseudomonadota > Gammaproteobacteria > Burkholderiales > Burkholderiaceae_C > Rubrivivax. Next base: position 3,576 of record JAYSYB010000269.1, on the reverse strand, counting down.
AAGCCGGTGCCGATGAGTGAATCGCTCAGGCGCAGCCGCTTGCTGACGCGCAGACGGCGGTCGTTCAGGAAGGCGCCGCGGCCCTTGCTGGAAAAGAAGAGGTCGTTGCGCGTCGGGTCGTAAACGACCGCCTGCTGCACCACGCCACGATGTGCAAGCGCAATCGACACGGCATACACCGGGAAGCCGTGCAGAAAGTTGGTGGTGCCGTCCAGCGGGTCGATGATCCAGACGTATTCGCTGTCCCTGGCGCCGTGTTCGCGGCCCGATTCTTCAGCCAGGATGCCGTGGCCGGGGTAGGCGTCCAGCAGCATCTGGATGATGATTTCTTCGGCCTTGCGGTCCACTTCCGACACAAAGTCGTTGGGCCCCTTGCTGCCGACCTTGACCACCTCCAGGTCCAGCGCCGCCCGGTTGATGACGGACCCCGCCGCGCGGGCCGCCTTGATGGCGATGTTGAGCATGGGATGGAGCGCTTGCGACATGGGCGGCCTGGGTGTGGAGCGTGGGTTGGAATAAAGAGCGGCAAGGCGACAATCAATCGCTTTGCGATGTCACCGCATTTTAGCGGCGCCCGCACCCGCTTCAGTTCTCACGGCCTTTGACCCCAGCCCATGCCAGACCCGACTCGCTTTGTGCTTCTGCAGCCCAGCCACGCTGGCAATGTGGGCGCGGCCGCGCGTGCGATCAAGGTCATGGGTTTCGGTGACCTGGTGCTGGTGCAGCCGCGCGATGCCGACGTGCTGGTTCACCAGGATGCGCTGGCCCTGGCCAGTGGCGCCACCGATGTGCTGCAGCGAGCCCGCGTGGTGGCCACCTTGGCCGAGGCGCTGGACGGCATCAACTGGGCCTGCGCCACCGCGATGACGCCGCGCGACTTCGGCCCGCCCACCTTTGCGCCGCGTGAGCACTTTGCCACCCTGGCCACCCGTGGCCACGCGGTGGCCTTCGTCTTCGGCACCGAACGCTTCGGCATGGCCAATGACGACGTGTACCGCTGCCATGCCTGCCTGTCGATTCCTGCCGAGCCCGACTACGGTTCACTCAACCTGGCGCAGGCGGTGCAGGTCATCGCTTATGAATGGCGCCAGGCTCTGGGCGGTTATGCAGTCGAACCACGCACTGCAGACGCGACGCTGGCCGATGGCGCGGCGGTGCAGGGCGTGCTGGACCACTGGCAGCGCACGCTGGAACACATTGGCTTCCTCGACCCCGCTGCGCCAAAGAAGCTGATGCCGCGCCTGCACCAGTTGCTCAACCGCGCGCAGCTGAAGAAGGAAGAGGTGCATATCCTGCGCGGCATAGCCCGCATGGTGGATGGGCGTCGCCAGCGCGATTGAATGCTGCTGGATACACTGACGCCGACTCAAGGAAAGCCCATGTTCAGCCGCCTGCACGAAGACATCGCCTGCATCCTGGAACGCGACCCCGCAGCGCGGTCGGCATGGGAGGTGCTGACCTGTTACCCGGGCCTGCACGCGCTGGTGCTGCACCGCAGGGCGCACTGGTTCTGGCAGCACGGCTTTCTGTGGCTGGGGCGCTTTACCTCGCAGGCTGCACGTTTCCTGACGGGCATCGAGATCCACCCCGGCGCCACCATCGGCCGCCGTGTCTTCATCGACCATGGCATGGGCGTGGTGGTGGGCGAGACGGCCGAAATCGGTGACGGCTGCACCATCTACCAGGGCGTGACGCTGGGCGGCACTTCATTGGCCAAGGGCGCCAAGCGCCACCCAACACTGGGCCGCGACGTCATCGTCGGCGCCAATTCGCAGGTGTTGGGCGGCTTCACGGTGGGTGACGGTGCGCGCATCGGCAGCAGTGCAGTCGTCGTCAAGCCCGTGCCGCCGGGTGCCACTGCCGTGGGCAACCCGGCGCGCATCCTGTTGGCCGAAACCGAAGCGGCACGTGAAGAGGCCGCGGCGAAGATGGGTTTTTCAGCCTATGGCGTGACGCAGCGCGACGACCCGGTGTCGCAGGCCATGAAGGGGCTGATCGACAACGCGTCGGGGCATGAGCACCAGATCATGCTGCTGTGGCAGGCGGTGGAGAAATTGTCCGCACGGTCCCGTGAACTGCCGGTGGGGGACTGTGTGCCGCAGGATGCGCAGACGACGGAAGCGTTTGATGCGGATCGGCTGAATCGGCTGGTGAAGTAGCGGTTAGTTCGACGGCCGGTGCCTCGCGTCGGGCGGTGCCCGGCAGCGGCCCACGCTATGGCGGTCTTCGCTGCGCTACGACTGCGCTGCGCTGCTCAGCCTTGAGTCGTACCGCCCAACTCACTTCGCTCGCTGCGCTCGCTTCGTTCAAACAGTCGGCGGTAAATCAGAGGTTGAAGCGCGCGTTGCGCGCCGACTCAAGGCCTCCGCTGCTCGCCGCCACAGAGTGGGCCGCTGCCAGGCACCGCCCGCCGCTCACCCAGCAGCGGGGCATTTTCTAAACATGCCACTGCTGTTGCAGCAAAGGCGGGCCCGGGCAGGATTGAGCGCGCCTCTGTGGCGCTGAGGAGCACAGCTTTCATGGCCGCGCGCAACGCGCGCATCCACATCTGACTTGGCGCAGTTTGTTTGAACGAAGCGACCGCAGGGAGCGCAGTGAGTTCTGCGCCAGGCCATGAAAGCGAGCACCGCAAGGGAGCCGTAGCGCAGCGAAGGCCGCCACAGCGAAGCGCTCAAGCCTGCCCGGGCCCGCCTTTGCCGCCACCGACCGAGACCGCGACCGCAACCCTGAGCGCCGACTTCGGCCGAAAGGCTTTGCACACCGTCTCATCGGTCTCGAGATAAGGCCCGCCCATCAAGTCCACGCAATACGGCACCGCCGCAAAGATCCCATGCACCGAAGGCAGCCCCTGCAAAGTCTCTGCAATCGCCTTCGGCTGCCCCGGCAGGTTGATGATGAGCGCGCTGCCGCGGATCACCGCCACCTGGCGCGACAGGATCGCCGTGGCGACGAAGTTCAGCGAGATTTGCCGCATCTGCTCACCAAAACCCGGCATGACCTTGTGCGCCACGGCCAGCGTTGCTTCCGGTGTCACGTCGCGCAAAGCAGGCCCGGTGCCGCCGGTGGTCAGCACCAGGTGACAGTGCACTTCGTCAGTTAGCTCGCAGAGCGCGGCGCTGATGCCGGCCTGCTCGTCGGGGATCAGGCGTTCATGCCATTCGATGGGATTGCGCAGCGCGCGGCCCAACCAGTCTTTCAGCGCCGGGATGCCCTTGTCTTCATAGACGCCACTGGATGCGCGGTCGCTCACCGACACCACGCCGATGCGCACCAAATCAAAGCTGTCGTTCATCCCACCAACCAAGGCTTGATGAACTGGAACAAGTCGCGATGGCTGCGCGGCTGGCGGCCGTCGGTGACTGCGCTGGCGGTGTCGCGACGCGCTGCGCGCACCAGGCTGCGCAGTTGCTGGGTGTCGGTGTCGGCATGTGCCAGCATCCAGCGCGTGAGTGCATCGTCATCGGCGATCAATTCAGCGCGCCAGCGTTCGGCTTCATGCAGCGCCAGTGTTTCCTTGGCAGTGCCCAGCTTGGCGGCGGCCACGGCTTCGCGCAGGGCTTCTTGTTACCGACTGAA
>JAYSYB010000268.1:0-1728 GCA_043716775.1 Rubrivivax sp. | reverse complement strand
CGCGCGTTTCTGCCGACGTGGACTGGGTCAGCATGCGCTGGGCGAAGTAGTCGCGCACGGCACAGTCGGCGGGGTGCACGGTGATGAGCACGCGGTCGAAGACGGCGAAACCCACGGGGCTTGTATCGATAGCCAGCGCTTGGCGCGTGCTGGCTACCGTTCCACGGTTCGTGCCGCGGGCTTCATCAACGAAGAGGGCTTCGCTGCCAGCGCCTGCTGCCAGGCGGCGAAAGACCATCAGGTCATACCAGGACGTGTAGTCGAAGTGGCTGGGCAACTGGTTATTGAGCAGGTCGGAGACGTGCAGATCCACAAGCTGCCCACCCGTCCAGCGCTGCAGCAGCTGCTGCAGTTCCGCCGCGCCAACTTCGAATTCCTGCCGCGCGCTGCCCACCCACAGAAAGCCGGTGGGCGGCAGCGCTTGCGGCATCGCCGGCAGTTCAATGAAGTGCTCGCCGTTGATGTGGAAATAGCGCATGGGCTTGATGGGTAGACCGCGTCGCAACCGCCTGCTCAGCGGGCGCGCAGCAAACGCGCTGCGTCAAGTGCGAAGTAGCTCAGCACACCGTCGGCTCCCGCGCGCTTAAAGGCCAAGAGCGACTCCATCATCACCGCGTCATGATCGAGCCAGCCGTTGGCGGCGGCGGCCTTGAGCATTGCGTATTCGCCGCTGACTTGGTAGACGAAGGTCGGCATGCGGAAAGCGTCCTTCACGCGGCGCACGATGTCCAGGTACGGCATGCCGGGCTTGACCATCACCATGTCGGCGCCTTCGGCAATGTCCAGCGCCACTTCGCGAAGCGCTTCGTCGCTGTTGCCGGGGTCCATCTGGTAGGCCTTCTTGTCGCTCTTGCCCAGGTTGCCCTTGCTGCCCACCGCGTCGCGAAAAGGGCCGTAAAAGGCGCTGGCGTACTTGGCGCTGTAGGCCATGATGCGGGTGTGAATCGCTCCGCTCGATTCAAGTTCAGCTCGAATCGCGCCAATCCTGCCGTCCATCATGTCGCTGGGCGCGACGATGTCCACGCCAGCTTGCGCATGCAGCAGCGCCTGCTGCTTCAGCACTGCCACAGTCACGTCGTTCAGGATGTAGCCCGTGTCGTCCAGCAGCCCGTCCTGGCCGTGGCTGGTGTAAGGGTCCAGCGCCACGTCGGTCAGCAAACCCAGTTCGGGAAAGCGCTGCTTCAGCGCACGCACCGCACGCGGCACCAGGCCGTCTGGGTTGGTGGCTTCCTGGCCGTCGGGCGTTTTGAGCGCCGGGTCGATCACCGGGAAGAGTGCCATCACCGGCACGCCCAGTTGCAGGCACTCTTCAGCCACCGCATAAAGGCCGTCGAGGCTGCGGCGCTGCACGCCGGGCATGCTGGCCACGTCCTGCGTCAGGCCCTGACCGTCCAGCACAAACACCGGCAGGATCAGATCCTCTGGCGCCAGCCGATATTCACGCACCAGTGCGCGTGTGAAGGCGTCACGGCGCAGGCGGCGGGGGCGGCTGGTGGGGAACGGCGGGGGGTTGGGCACGTGAGGCAAGAAGGGCTCCAAATTGCCGGCCCGAGCGGCCCCGCTATGCGGTGAAACCTGCGTGGCGAGGCGTTTTTTGATCTGCTAAAGTTGTTGGTGAATGATAGCCGCGAGGCCGTTGTTCCCTGCTTTTCCTCCCTGAGCAGGTGCCTTAGCGTGATGACAGCGATAAGGCTTCCCAGCCCCGGCTTTGGCCGGGGCTCTTTTTTT
>JAYSYB010000267.1:0-1729 GCA_043716775.1 Rubrivivax sp. | reverse complement strand
TCAACGACGTCAAGCCCACGCGCATGGTCGCCGCGCAGGAGGCAGCCAAACTCTTCCTGCGCGACCTGCCCGCGAACGTTGAAGTCGGGCTGGTGACGTTCGCGGGCAGCAGCCAGGTGGCCCAGGCCGCCACGCTGAACCGCGCACCGCTGGTGGCGGCCATTGATGCCTTCCAGATGCAGCGCGGTACGGCCATCGGCAATGCCATTGCGCTGAGCGTCGCGGAGCTGTTCCCCGACCACGGCATCAACCTGGGCGACATGACCTTTAGCGGCACGCCACGCGGGCGCAGCCTCGATGACGCGGCCAAGCCCGCACCCAGGCAAATCACGCCGGTGGCACCGGGCTCGTACCCATCAGCCGCCATCATTTTGCTGACTGACGGGCGCCGCACCACCGGCATCGACACGCTGGAAGCCGCCAAATTGGCGTCCGAGCGTGGCGTGCGCATTCACGTCGTGGGGCTGGGCAGCGCCGATGGCTGGTCTTACGCGGCAGACGGCATGGCGATGTACTTGCAACTGGTCGAGCCCACGCTGCGCGAAGTCGCGCGCATGACCGGCGGCGACTACCACCACGCTGGCACCGCCGAAAAGCTGCGTGGGGTGTACGAGACCCTGGGCTCGCAGATGCAGATTGTCAAGCGCGAAACCGAACTGGCACCCCTGCTGGCACTGGCCGCGGCGTTGCTGGCACTGGCGGCGGGTGTTTTGTCGGTGCTATGGTTCGGGCGGATTGCCTGAACACTGTCCCCGCTGGTGTGCTAGCGCACGGCCAGATGTTGGTCAAAAATCCGCGTCGCCCGCCGCGCATAATCAGCTCAACTTTCCAGCCGTCCGGCGCATTGCCGGTTAACACCAATGACGCTCGAACCGCAGGCCGCTTATGTGTTCAGCCATCCCGGCGAATTCGCGCTGCGGATTCTCAAGGGCTTTCGCGCCAACCAGGGCCTGCTGCTGGCCGGGGCGGTCGCCTACTACGCCTTGCTTTCGATTGTCCCGATGCTCATTCTGATCGCGATTGCGCTGTCGCACGTGATCGAGCAAAGCGTGCTGCTCGAGTCGCTGGGCCGCTACATCGGCTGGCTGGCGCCGGGGCAGGGCGGATTCATCGTCGGCGAGCTGGCTAATTTCCTGAAGCACCGCGAGGTGATGGGCTGGGTGCTGCTGGGGACGATGCTGTTCTTCAGCTCGCTGGCTTTCACCGTGCTCGAAAACGCGATGTCGGTGGTTTTCCTGCACCGCGTGGCGATCCGGCGCAGGCATTTCCTGGTTTCCGCCGTGTTACCGTACTGTTATATCGTTTGCCTTGGGCTGGGTTTTCTGGCCGTGACGCTGGTAGCCGGGGCATTTCAGGCACTGGGCGATAAAAGTGTCGAGTTTTTCGGCGTGAGCTGGTCGCTCAGCGGTTTTTCAGGCTTTCTTTTGTATCTGCTCGGCCTGGCCGGTGAAATCTTCGTGCTGACATCGGTGTACATGGTGATGCCGGTCGGCCGGCTGTCGCTGCGCCACGCGCTGATCGGCGGCGTGGTGGCGACGTTTTTTTGGGAAGTGACGCGCCACGTGCTGGTCTGGTACTTCGCCACGCTGTCGCAGATCGGCATCGTCTACGGCTCGCTCACCACCGCCATCGTCGTGCTGCTCAGCCTGGAAATCGGCGCGACACTGCTGTTGCTGGGCGCGCAGGTGATCTCGGAATACGAGCGCATCGGAACGGACAAGAAAGACGC
>JAYSYB010000266.1:0-5509 GCA_043716775.1 Rubrivivax sp. | reverse complement strand
TGGCCCACGCAGTAGAGCCAGTACTTGGAGTGGGTCTTCGTCGCCCCGTCGCCCCGTTGCCCTGGCGCCGAAGGATCCGCGTCTTTCGGATTCGCGCGGGCGCTTGAAAGTTGATTGGCTCATCGGACTTGCCACTTCAGGCCGCTTGCTGCTCGCATTCCTGATTCGCGGCTGCCGCCACGGTGGCCCCGGTCCCGGACCGCCCCCCATGAAAGCCCGCGCATCATGATCGGGCGATCAAGGCTTGGACATGTCCCAGACTGCGACAGAGCCCGCTGACACAGCGCAAGCCAGCGGGACACTCGGCCTTGTTGCCCCGGGAGCCTGGGCGTGCATTAGGGATAAGGAGCAGTGGCATGCGATTCGCATTCAGCTGCTGAACCCGAGGGTGGCGCGGCCACCAGAAACCGAAATCTGAAGGAGACGAAAACCGTGCCCAACATCATGTTGCATGACGATGAGGCCCGCCAGGCCCTGGGCCGCGGCGTGGCCAAGATGGCGCGTGCTGTGCGCGGCACCCTCGGGCCGCGTGGCATGAACGCCATCATCGACCGCCCGATTGGCACGCCCATCATCTCTCGCGACGGTGCCAGCATCGCCGCCGAGATCGAACTTGAAGATCCCTTCGAGAACATGGGCGCGCAGGTGTTGCGCGAGGTCTCCAAGCAGACCAACGTAGTCGCCGGCGACGGCACCACCACCGCCACCGTGCTGGCGGATGCGCTGGTGCAGGACGGCCTGGCTTGCCTGGCCAAGGGCGCTAATCCGGTTGAGCTGGTCGAGGGGCTTGAGCTGGCGGTGACGGAGGTCATCGCTGCGCTTAAGCGCAGCGCCAAACCCTTGAGCGGCGGCGATGAGCTGCGCGCGGTGGCGATGGTGGCTGCCAACGACGACCCGACCGGACACCTGGTGGCCGAAGCGCTGGAGCGTGTTGGCGCCGACGGCATCGTCGACGTCGATTACGGCACCACCGTCGAGACTCTGCTGGAGATCGTCGAAGGCATGGCTTTCGACCGCGGCTACCTGTCGCACCACATGATCACCGACGTCGAAAAGATGCAGGTGATGCTCGACAACCCCTACATCCTGATGACCGACATGCGCCTGCTGACGCAGGAAGAGTTGTCTGCAGTGATCGCGCTGGTGGCGGGGTCGAAACGGCCCTTGTTGGTGATTGCCGAAGAGGTGGCGCCGGCCTGCGTCGTTGGCCTGCTGTCCTGGCGCGACAAAGGCGGTCCGCCGGTAGCGGCAATCCATCCGCCGGAGTACGGGCACTGGCGCAAGGCGGCGCTTGAAGACCTGGCTATCCTGACTGGCGGGCGCGTCATTGCGCGTGACCTGGGTGGCAGCATCGCGAAGGTGGAATTGCGCGACCTGGGCAGCGCGCGCCAGGTGCGCATCTCGTCAAACCAGACGGTCGTGACGGCCGGCGCGGGTGACCCCGCCCAGGTGGCCGCACGCCGCGTGCAGGTGGCGCGCCAGCACGAACTGGCGCCCGAGAACATCGAGCGCGACAAGATCCGCGAGCGCTTGTCCAAACTTTCAGGCGGCACGGCGATCCTGCTCGCCGGCGGAGCCACGCCGGTGGAGCAAAAGCGCAGGTATCACCTGATCGAGGACGCGATCAATGCGGCGCGCGCTGCCATCGCCGAAGGCGTGGTGCCTGGCGGCGGGCTGTCCCTGTTGCGCGTGGCGGGCGAGCTCGACAACCTGGTCTCGCGCACCGAAGGCCATGTGCAGCAGGGCGTCAAGTTGCTGCAGCGCGCGTTGCTAAAGCCTTCGCACCACATCGCGGCCAACTGCGGGCTCGACCCTGTGGTGGTGATGCGCAAGGCACTGGATGCCAAGCCCGGGGTTGGGCTTGATGCACGCAGCGGGCGCTTTGTGGATCTTGTGGCCGCCGGCATCATCGACCCAGTGAAGGTGAGCTACAGCGCGGTGCGCAATGCCGCTTCGGTGGCAGGCCTGATCCTGACAACGCAGACCTTGATCGCCAAGAAGCCTGACCACATTGATCCAACAGCCGGTCCGGCACTTGGCGGTGGTGCAGAACTGTTGGGACGCAAGTAAAGGCTGATGCTTTGCAAGCATCTCCGGTGTCGGCATGTCGACCTTCCGTTGTGTTTTACTGAATGCGTGGAGACTGCAATGGTCAAATTCGTCCGTGCCAACTCAACAACTCTGAAAAAAACGTCCAGCTATTACGTGGTTCACATCACGGTGGCGGCGTTGGTCGCCTACGCGGTGACGGGTGACTTCCTGTTGTCCATCACGCTGAGCCTGCTGGAGCCTACCGTTCAGGCTTTTGCCTTCTTTTTTCATGAGAAGGCGTGGCAGCGCTGGGGCGGCCAGACCGCAACTTCGCAATGCACGGTAAGAGGTGTTTAGTGCGACTGCCGCTGCAGCAACCTGCGCTGGCTGCTGTGCAGAGCCGCCCTGATTGCCTGCGACCAGGCCAAGCTGAGCGGCGGCGCGAGCGCGGGCCACAACCTGGTCGACACGGTGCTGGCGCTGAACATCGCTTGCCGCATCAAAGCAGCGATCCTGGTGCTCGCAGCCTCGACAGCTTTCTTGCGCAACGCCGGCATCGACCGGTTGGTCATCGGCGTGATGGTCGTTCCGTGGCGGCTTGCTCGCCTGGAGCGCATTGGCGCCGCTGCACTTCACGCCGAAAAAGCCATGTGTGCCAACGAACGGCGCGGAGGACAATGCTTTGAACAACAATGACAGCGCGCTGATTCCGCAACCCGCAGAACGCTGAACCCAGGATGTCGATGCCCGCCGCGAACACGGCAGGTGTCAAAGGAGACAAACATCCAGCGCAACGACATCCCGAAGCAGCCGGTCGGCGCCTGGGCCGGTCACGGCCAAGTGCCCGTTGCGATGGAGCCGCCGACCCAGCGCCAGACGCTGGACGCCTGGGAGCGCTTCGTCACCGGTGAGCCGCTGGTGGCCACGGCGGTGTCCAAGTTTGTGCTGTCGTCGTGGCAGCGCAGCCAGCGTCTGGGGGTCGAGCCGCGTTCACGCTTGGCGCCAGTGGCCGCGCGTGGTGATGCCTTGGAGCATCTGCGGCGCCGCAACCACGACCTGCTGTGGGCGGCACAAGGCTTGTTCCTGACCACCGCCCACCTGCTGTCACGCTCGGGCACGATCATGTTGTTGACCGACGCGGACGGGGTCGTGCTTGAGGTGGCTGGGGACCTGCGCACGGCAGAAGCGGCGCGCGACATCCACCTCTTCGAGGGTGGCAACTGGCACGAAGGTGTCGTCGGCACCAACGGCATCGGCACCGCACTGGCGACGCGGTTGCCGGCGCAGGTGCATGGGGCCGAGCACTTCTGCGAAGGCATCAAGGCCTGGACCTGCGCCGCCGCGCCGGTGTTCATGCCGGGCACCGACCAGATCATCGGCGTGATCGACATCTCGGGCCCGCCTGCCACCTATCAAGTCAACAGCCTGGTGCTGGCCGTCGCTGCGGCGCGCCAGATCGAGGCCGTGCTCGCCGAGCGTGCCACGCGCGAACACATTCACTTGCTCGAAGCCTGCCTGAAGTTCGGCGCGGCGGGGGACTCGCTGGCGATGGTCGCGCTGGACCGCAACGCCAAGTTGATCCACACCAGCGGTGGGCTGCCCGGCACCGACTTGCGCCTGGGCACCCGCTTGCCGGGCATCGAAGCCGGGCGCAAGGTGGAAGAGTGGGCGCGCCGCCTGCCAGAGGGGCTGCGGCCCGAATGGCTGCATCCGGTGAGCGTTGAAGGCACCACCATTGGTGCGTTGCTGGTCGTGCCCAGGCGCGCGCGCGGCGTCTCGGTGTCGTCGCCGCTGGCCCGGGCTGCGGGCGCTTACGGTCCGTCGGATGGCCTTGCGACGGAGTCGCCTCTGGCGCAGGCAGCCGGTGCCTACCGGGTGGCCGATGGCCCGAGCATCGGGTCTGAGGCCGACGCTGCACGCAGTGGCTTCGGCAACATGGTCGGTTGCAGCCAAGCCTTGCGCACCACCATCGACCGAGCGCGCCAGCTTGCGGGCCGGCGCGTTGCGGTGTTGATCCAGGGCGAGACGGGTGTCGGCAAGGAGCTGTTCGCGCGTGCCATCCATGGCGATGAAATGCGCAACGGCCCGTTCGTCACCTTCAACTGCGGTGCGACCACGAAAGAGCTGATCGGCAACGAGCTCTTCGGTCATGTGCGCGGTGCTTACACCGGTGCCACCAACGAAGGCCGCGCCGGCCGTTTTGAGCTGGCGCACGGCGGCACGCTGTGCCTGGACGAGATCGGCGAGCTGCCGCTGGAGCTGCAACCCGTGCTGCTGCGCGTGCTGGAAGAGGGCATCGTCTGCCGCCTGGGTGAGGCCAAGCCGCGCCGCGTCGACGTGCGCCTGCTGGCGATGTCCAACCGCAATCTGCTTGAAGAAGTTGATGCCGGGCGTTTTCGGCGCGACCTCTACCACCGCATCAGCGTCACGCGCATCCGCGTGCCGCCGCTGCGCGAACGCGAGTCGGACGTGGAGTTGCTGACTGAACACTTCAACCACCGCATGGCCGAACGCCACAGCGTCGCGAGCCGCAGCTTCGGCCCTGAGGTGAAAGCGCTGCTGCGCGGCTATGCATGGCCGGGGAACGTGCGCGAACTGCGCAACGTGGTCGAGAGCCTGCTGCTGACATCGAACGACGCCACAGTGCGCAGCGACGAGTTGCCCGCAGAACTGCTTGCCGCAGTAGCTGTGGCGCCTTGTGCGGTCAGCGCTGCGCCCGCGACCAGCCTTGAAGAATCCGAGCGGCTCGCCATCGTGCGCGCGGTGCAGAGCGTGCATGGCAATCTGGCGCAGGCCGCGCGCGCGCTCGGCATTTCTCGCAGCACGCTGTACCGCAAGGTCGAGCGCTACCACCTGGAAAACATCGTGCGCCTGGGCGACGATGCGGACCGGGGCGGTGACCCAGCACCCCGCGCTGAGTGGGCCGATTCGCGCTGGGACTCTGGGCCCAAACCCGCGTAAGTGGCGTGAGCCGCGTGAGCCGCGTCGCAACGGTGCGCTTGCAGCCGTCGCGCGACAATGAGAGCATCGTGCCAACTTTCAAAGGAAACCCCATGGTCAAGCCCTTATTCGACGCCGACGCCCTGATCGAGATGTTTCAGACCGCCTCTGCCAAACAGGGTGCGCAGCTGAAAAAAGCCGCTGGCGACGCCACGCTGGCGGCACTGCAAGGCCGGGAACTGAGCCTGAAGAACATCCGCGGTGCGCTGACCCAAGTGGCCGAAGCCGCCAGCGCAGGTGTTGCCAAGAATTTGACCACCGGCATTGACCCCGAAGCACTGCTGGACAAGGCCGTGGCCGGCATGGACGACGCGCTGCTCAAAGCCGTCGAGGCCAACCGCACGGCGCTGTCCACGCTGATGGCGCAAGGCGCCGACATGCGCGACAAGCACCTGCAGAAGGCGCTGGGTGACCTGGACAAGATGGAAGACAGCATGTTCGCGGCCATGAAGAAGGCCGCCGCCGGCGCCGGTGCTCC
>JAYSYB010000265.1:0-1733 GCA_043716775.1 Rubrivivax sp. | reverse complement strand
CGCCGGCACGCCGCAGGTGCTGCTGCCGTACGACCATGCCAATCGCTTCTTGCGTGAACTGCCGCGCGTGCGCGGCCCGCTGGCCAGCTGGACAGCCTGGGTCGCGCCGCGCACGCTCAAGCCCGGCGATGCGGCGCGCCTGGTGGGCATGCCGGAAGCGCAACTGCGCGAGGTCAACCGCATTCCGGAACGCATGCTGGTGAAGGAGGGCTCGACGTTGCTGGTGCCGCGCGGCGCGCACGCGACGGCCAACGTGGCCGAACACCTGGCCGACCACGCAGCGCTTTCACTCACGCCCGAAGCGCGGGCGCAACGTCGCAGCGTCTTCAAGGCCGGCAAGCAGGGCGACAGTGTGGCCGCCGTGGCCAGACGCTACCGCGTCAGCGCTGCCCAGGTGGCGCAATGGAACAGCGTGGCCCCAACCGCACAGTTCAAGCCGGGCCAGGCGGTGACGGTGATGCTGGCTGCAACAACGGCCCGCACGGCCACAAGGTCGGCAGCCCGGCTTTCAGCGGCCAAGGTCACGCCTACAGGAGACAAGGTCGTCAAGACCGGCAGGCCAGCCGCCCGCACCCGCGTCGCGCGGTTGCTCCAGGCGCCCCACGCGACTCAAGCCGTGCCGAGGTAATCGCGCTTGCCCAGTTCAACGCCCGCATGGCGCAGCAGCGAATAGGTGGTTGTGGCGTGGAAGAAGAAGTTGGGCAGCACAAAGAACCTCAGGTAGTTTTCGCCTGTGAAGCGCAGCGGGTCACCCTGGCGCGTGGGCAGCAAAATTTCCTTGGCCTCGGTGCCGTCGATCTTGTCCGCGCTGAAGGACTGCACGTAGTCGATGGTCTTGGTGATGCGCGCGCGCAGGTCGTCGAGCGAGGCTTCAGTGTCGTCCCACTTCGGCACGTCCACGCCCGCCAACCGCGCCATGCAGCCCTTGACGCCGTCGGTGGTGATCTGAATCTGACGCGTAAATGGCAACATGTCGGGTGCCAGGCGCAGGCCCAGGTAGTTGGCCGTGTCGAACCGGCGCCCCTCGGCGTGCGCCTGCGCCTTGTCAAGCCAGGTCAGCATGCTGGTGAGGGTGCGCACAAAGATCAGAGCGCTGGTGGAATGCATGGAAAGGCTCACGGTGTTTCCTTCGGGTTTGGGTCAGGGGCCGCATGCTAGTGCAGCGCTCGAAACCTTCGGGCCCCAACCGCGCGGCCGAGCTCACGAGACAAGGCAGAATCAAACGCAGAAGCCCATGAACATCATCATCCTCGACGATTACCAAGACGCCGTTCGCAAGCTGCGCTGCGCCCAGGCCCTGGAGCCGTACCACGCCAAGGTCTTCACCAACACCGTCAAGGGCATCGGCCAACTGGCGGTGCGGCTGCGCGACGTGGAAGTGCTGGTGCCGATCCGCGAACGCACGCAGTTTCCGCGTGCGCTGCTGGAAAAGCTGCCGCGCCTGAAGCTGATTTCGCAAACCGGGCGCGTCGGCTCGCACATCGACGTCGAAGCCGCCACGCGCCTGGGCATTGCCGTGGCCGAAGGCGTGGGCTCACCGGTGGCCCCGGCCGAACTGACGTGGGCCCTGATCATGGCGGCGATGCGGCGCCTGCCGCAGTACATTGGCAATTTGAAGCATGGCGCTTGGCAGCAGTCGGGGCTGAAGGTCGCCTCGATGCCGGCCAATTTTGGTATCGGTATGAATTTGCGCGATAAAACACTGGGCATCTGGGGTTACGGCCGCATCGGCC
>JAYSYB010000264.1:0-16649 GCA_043716775.1 Rubrivivax sp. | reverse complement strand
AGGCTGGTGTAGTCGGTGGGCAGGCCGGCGCGCTTGTTGTTGTTGATGGCGCGCGTCACGTTGCCCTGGCCCCAGTTGTAGGCCGCCAGCGCCAGGTGCCAGTCGCCGAACATTGCGTGCAGGCGCTGCAGGTAGTCCAGCGCGGCGCGGGTGGACGCCAGCACGTCGCGCCGGTCGTCGCGGAAGACGTTCTGGCGCAGCTCAAAGTCTTTGCCGGTGGCGGGCATGAACTGCCACATGCCGGAGGCCTTGGCGCTGGACTGCGCCTGCGGGTTGAAGGCGCTTTCAATAAAGGGCAGCAGCGCCAGTTCGGCCGGCAGGTTGCGCCTTTCGACTTCTTCAACGATGTGGAACAGGTAGCGCCCGCCACGCGCCACCATGCGTTGCACGTAGTCGGGCTGGCGGGCGTAGAACTGCTCCCACCTGGGCACGCGGTCGCCGTCCAGATCGGCGATGGCCCAGCGGCTGCGGATGCGGTCCCAGAGGTTGCTGCGCTCGGCGTCTTGACTGGGGTCAAATCGCCCCCGCGGGGATTGCAGGGGCGGCAGATAGCTTGAATCTTCAAGCGGCGGTTCTACCGCCGTGGGTGCTGCTTCAACCCGCGCTGGTGGCTGTGCCGCCGGCGCGGGTTGATGCACCACTGCCGGCTGCGCGGCGGGGCCGGCTTCGGGCACCGACGCGCACCCCGCGGCCAGCAGCACCGTCAGCAAAAAGAGGACGCGCGGGAGGCGCCGCATCAGAAACTGTTCTTCCATTCGCGCAGTGCGGCCAGCACCGCCACGGGGGTGTCGTCCACGCTGCCACGGGCCCTGGCAGTGGCCACGACTTCGGCCGTGCTGCAGCGCATGAAGGGGTTGACCGCGAGTTCCAGGCCGATTGACGACGGCAGCGTGGGCTGGCCCTGCGCGCGCAGCGTTTCGCACCGCATCTGGTAGCGCGCACGCTCGGTGTTGCCGGGTTCCACTGCGGCCGCGAAGCGCAGGTTGGACAGCGTGTACTCATGGGTGCAGCAGACGCGCGTGTCGGCGGGCAGCGCGGCGAACTTGGACAGGGACTGGTGCATCTGTTCGGGGGTGCCCTCAAAGAGCCGGCCGCAGCCGGCCGAAAACAGGGTGTCGCCGCAGAACAGCAGCGGCTGTTTCGCCGCGCCGTGCTGGACGTAGGCGATGTGGCCGGCGGTGTGGCCCGGCACATCAAGGATGCTGAAGTCCAGACCCAGCACCTGCACCCGGTCGCCTTCGTCCAGCGGCTCAAAAGGCGTGGGGATTTTCTCTTTGCGCGGCCCATACACAAGGCCTTGCAGCAGGGGTCGCAGCGCGTCGACGCCAGCCACATGATCGGCGTGGTGATGCGTCACTAGAATCGCCGCCAGTTGCAGATGCAGCCGACCCAGCGCCTCTTGCACCGGCGCGGCGTCCCCCGGATCCACCACCACGGCGCGCGCGCCGTCATGCAACATCCAGATGTAGTTGTCGGCGAAGGCGGGCAGCGCGATTAGATTCATGACGAGAAAGCAGTCGATTATAGAGTTGGGCTCCTGGCTGCAGACGGCGCCGGGCAGGCACCTGCTGGCTTGGGAACAAGAGCGGCTGGACCAGGCCGTGGCGGATGTCTTCGGCTACCACGCGCTGCAGCTGGGCTTGCCCGAACTGCAGGGCTTGCGCGCCAACCGCATGCCGCACCGCTGGGTGACCGAAGACGCGCTCATCAGGACTGCCAACAACCCGCCCACCGCGCTGAACCTGCACTGTGAATTCGACGCGCTGCCGTTTCCCGACGCCAGCATCGATCTTGTCGTGCTGCCGCATTCGCTTGAACTGGCGCGCGACCCGCACCAGACGCTGCGCGAAGTCGAGCGCGTGTTGGTGCCCGAAGGCCGTGTCGTCATCACCGGCTTCAACCCTGCCAGCCTGTGGGGCCTGCGCCAGCGAGCCGGCCACATGCGCCGTGGCATGGGCTTTGGCCGCGAGCAGGGTCTGTACCTGCCCAGCGGCGGCGACTTCCTGGGCTACTGGCGGCTGCGCGACTGGCTGCGTTTGCTCAGTTTTGAAGTCGAGGCCGGGCGCTTCGGCTGCTGGCGGCCGCCGCTGAAATCAGAAGCCTGGCTCCAGCGTTTTGCCTGGATGGACAACCTGGGAGACCGCTGGTGGCCGGTGCTGGGCGCGGTGTATGTCGTCGTTGCCGTCAAGCGTGTGCGCAGCATGCGGCTGATCGGTCTGGTGAAGAAAGAGAGGCGCAAGGTGCAAGCCGCGCCAGCGGTGGTGGCGAACCGCCAGCGCGAACCGGTGGACATGGAGTGCTGACGGAGTGTTGATGAACGAAGCGGTCAAGGACGGCCCGAAAGACAGCGCGACGGACCCCACGCAGTCCGTGCTGATCTACGCCGACGGCGCCTGCCGCGGTAACCCGGGCCCTGGTGGCTGGGGCGCCTGGTTGAGAAGCGGTGACCTGGAGAAAGAACTCTTCGGTGGCGAGAAGCTCACCACCAACAACCGCATGGAGTTGACGGCCGTAATCGAGGCGCTGGCGTCGCTAAAGCGGCGCTGCACGGTCGTCATCTACACCGACAGCCAGTACGTGAAGAACGGCATCACCACCTGGATCCACGGCTGGAAGGCGCGCGGCTGGAAGACGGCCGACAAGCAGCCGGTGAAGAACATCGAACTCTGGCAGCGCCTGGACGCGCTCAACGCCGCGCACAGCGTGCAGTGGCGCTGGGTCAAGGGGCACTCGGGCGACCCTGGCAACGAACGCGCCGACCGGCTGGCCAATCAGGGCGTCGATTCCGTGGCTTGAGGCAAGCCCTGAGGCGGCATGGGCCGCCCTTCGTTACAGTCGGCTGCCGATGTTGCTGAGCGAGACAACCCGTTGAAGAAGATCCACACCGTGGTGGCCGTGATTGGCATCGCATTGGCCGGGGGCGCCGCCTGGTGGCTGCAGAAGCAACCGTCTTCGGCGCTTCCTTCGGTGGCTGCTGGCGGCCCGGCCGGCGCAGGCCCCAGGCCCGGCACCGGCGGGCCCGGCGCCCCGGCAGCCGTGGAGGTGGGCAAGGCCGAATCGATGCAGTTGAGCGATGAGGTCCAGGCCGTCGGCTCGCTGAAGTCGGTGCAGGGTGTGATGTTGCGGCCCGAGTCCAGCGGCCGCATCTCGAAGCTGGGTTTTGCGGACGGCGCGCGCGTTGTCAAGGGTCAGTTGCTGGTGCAGCTTGACGACACGCTGCAGCGGGCGCAGCTTCAGCAGGCCGAGGCGCAGGCCAGCATCGCCCGCACCAATCTGCAACGCAGCCGCGAACTGCAGGCGCAAAGCTTCGTCAGCCAGAGCGCGGTGGACCAGAACGCCGCCGCGCTGCAGGTGGCCAACGCGCAGGTGGCGCTGGCGCAGGCGCAGGCGCAGCGCATGAAGGTGCTGGCACCCTTCCATGGCACGGCCGGCTTGCGGGTGGTGGACGTGGGCGACTATGTGAAGGACGGTGCCGACATCGTCAACATCGAAGACATGTCGTCGATGACCGTGCAGTTTGCGCTGTCCGAACGCTACATCGACCGCTTGCGTCCGGGCCAGGACGTGGACGTGGCCGTGGACGCATTGCCGGGCAAGGCCTTCAAAGGCCGCGTGCAGGCGGTGGATTCGCAGGTCGATGCCAACGGCCGCGCGCTGCAGGTGCTGGCGCAGGTGGCCAACCCCGGTGCGGTGCTGCGGCCTGGCATGTTTGCACGGTCGCGTGTGGTGTTTTCGGTGCGTGAAGGCGCCGTGGTCGTGCCTGAAGAGGCCCTGGTGCCGGTGGGTGCCAAACAGTTCGTCTTCAAGGTCATCGACGGTGCGGACGGCAAAAAAGCGTCGCAGCGGGTGGAAGCCAAGCTCGGGTTGCGGCTGCCGGGCAAGGTCGAGATCCTGGAAGGCATCCGTGCCGGCGACGTGGTGGTCACTGCCGGCCACGGCCGGCTGCTGCGTGCAGACAGCATGCCGGTGCGGGTGATCGACCTCAACAAGCCTGCCGCTGCATCGAGTGCCAGGCCTGCAGCCACCCGGCCCTGAGCGCCAAGGACACCGACCATGCAGCTGTCTGAAACCTCCATCCGCCGGCCCGTGCTGGCGTGCGTGATGTCGCTCTTGCTGGTGCTGGTTGGCCTGGTGTCCTTCAAGCAGCTGAGCCTGCGTGAGTACCCGCGCATCGACGAGCCGCTGGTCAACGTCAGCACGCGGCTGCTTGGCGCTTCGTCCGAGGTGATTGAATCGCAGGTCACCAAGCCGCTCGAAGACTCCATCGCGGGCATCGACGGTGTCGACATCATGACCAGCGTGTCGCGCACCGAAAGCAGCCAGATCACGGTGCGCTTCAAGCTCAGCAAGGACCCTGACACTGCGGCGGCCGAGGTGCGCGACCGCGTGGCACGCGTGCGTGGCCGGCTGCCGGCAGCGGTGGACGAACCGGTCATCGCCAAGGTTGAGGCGGACGCCACGCCCACGCTGTGGCTGGCCTTCGCCAGCGAGTCGATGAGCACGCTGGAGCTGACCGATCTGGTCAACCGCGTCGTCAAGCCGCGGCTGCAGACCGTGCCCGGCGTGGCCGACGTGCAGATCGGCGGTGACCGCAAGTTCGCGATGCGCATCTGGCTCGACCCGGATCGGCTTGCCGCCTACCGCCTGACCGTGCAGGACGTGGAAGATGCCATGCGCCGGCAGAACCTGGAAGTGCCCGCCGGCCGCATCGAAAGCCGGCAGCGCGAATTCAGCGTCACCGCGCGCACCGACCTCAATACTGTGGCCCAGTTCAACGCCATCGCGCTGAAGACGACGGCCGGCTACACCGTGCGCCTGAGTGACGTGGCGCGGGTCGAGGAGGCCGCAGCCAGCGAGCGCAGCCGGGCGCGCCTAAACGGTGTGCCGATCATCAGCACCGGCGTTATTCGCAACGCCACCGCCAACCCGCTGGAGGTATCCAAGGGTGTGAAGGCCCTGATCCCGCAGCTGCAGCGTGACCTGCCGGAATCCGTGAAGGTGATTGAAGCCAATGACCTGTCGGTGTTCATCGACCGGTCGGTGAAGTCGGTGTACCGCACGGTGGCGGAATCGGTGGTGCTGGTGGCGCTGGTGGTGTTTGTCTTCTTGCGCACGCTGCGCGCGTCGATCATTCCGCTGGTGACGATTCCGGTCAGCCTCATCGGCGCCTTTTCGCTCATCGCCCTGGCTGGCTTCACGGTCAACACGCTGACGCTGCTGGCGCTGGTGCTGGCCATCGGCCTGGTGGTCGACGATGCGATCGTGGTGCTGGAGAACATCTACCGCCACATCGAGGAAGGCCTGTCGCCTTTCCAGGCCTCGATCAAGGGCGTGCGCGAGATCAGCTTTGCGGTGGTGGCGATGACGCTCACGCTGGCAGCGGTGTTCGCACCCTTGGCTTTCACGCCCGGGCGCACGGGGCGCCTGTTCGGTGAATTTGCGTTGACGCTGGCTGGCGCGGTGCTGGTGTCGGGTTTCGTGGCCTTGACGCTAACGCCAATGATGTGCAGCAAACTGTTGCGTCACAACCCCAAGCCGGGGGCCTTCGACCGCGGCATGGAAAGAGCGCTCGTCGCATTGACGGGCGGCTATGGCCGCGCACTGCGCTGGGCGCTGGTGCACCGCTGGCTGGTGGTGCTGTTGATGATCGGCTCCGGCGTTGGCAGCGCGGCGCTCTACCTCACGGCCAAGAGCGAGCTTTCACCGCTGGAAGACCGTGGCGTGATTGCGGTGCCGCTGCGCGCGCCGGACGGCGCCACGCTGGAGTACACGGCCCGCTACCTGGATGCGGTGGAAGCCATCACCTCCCAGTACCCGGAGCTTGACCGCCGCTTCTCGTTCATGGGCGGTGGCCAGGTCTCGACCGCCTTCGGAGCCTTGCGCACCACCGACTGGAGCGAGCGCAGCATCAGCACCATCGAGTTGGCGCGCAAGCTGCAGCCGCAATTTGCCGCGCTGCCGGGCATCACGGTGTTCCCGATCACGCCGCCCAGTCTGGGCCAGGGCTTCCGCGAGCGTTCGCTCAACTTCGTCATCGTCAGCGGCGACAGTTATGAAGGCATGGCGCGCGCCGCCCAGGCGTTGATGGCCGAGATGCTGCAGAACCCGGGCATCGTGCAGCCCGACAGCGATCTTCAACTCAACAAGCCCGAGGTCTTCATGGATGTCGACCGCGCGCGCGCGGCCGACATGGGCGTCTCGGTGGAAGCCATTGCCCGCACGGTGGAGACGATGCTCGGCGGCCGTGTCGTGACGCGCTACAAGCGCGACGCGGAACAGTACGACGTGCTGGTGCAGACCGCCGCGCGCGGCCGCGCCACGCCAGAGGATATCGACCGGCTGTTCGTGCGCGGCCGGGGCGAGACCATGGTGCCGCTGTCGGCGCTGATCAAGGTGCGCGAGACGGTGAGTCCGCGCGAGCTCAACCACTTCAACCAGCGCCGGTCGGTGGCCCTCACGGCCAACCTGGCGCCGGGCTATGCGCTGGGTGAGGCGCTGCAGTTCATGGACGCTGCGGCAGCGCGTGTCCTGCCACCGGGCTATGCGACCGAACTCAACGGCGTGAGCCGCGAATACAAGGCATCCTCGGGGTCGCTGGGCGTGGTCTTCGTGCTGGCCCTGTTCTTCATCTTTCTGGTTCTGGCGGCGCAGTTTGAGAGCTTCATCGACCCCTTCGTGATCCTGCTGTCGGTGCCACTGAGCATGGTGGGCGCACTGGGCGCGTTGCACCTCTCGGGCGGCACGCTGAACGTGTTTTCGCAGATCGGGCTCATCACGCTGGTGGGGCTGATCACCAAGCACGGCATCCTGATCGTCGAGTTTTCGAACCAGTTGCGCCAGCAAGGGCGCAGCGTGAGGGATGCCGTGATCGAATCCGCCAGCCTGCGCTTGCGGCCGATCCTGATGACCACCGGCGCCATGGTGCTGGGTGCGCTGCCGCTGGCGCTGGCCACCGGCGCGGGGGCTGAAAGCCGGCAGCAGATCGGCTGGGTCATCGTGGGCGGCATGAGCCTGGGCACGCTGCTGACGATCTTCGTCGTGCCGACGGTGTACACGCTCTTTGCGCGGCAGCAGGTGCCTGGCGAGATCAAGACGCCGGCGCTGGCCGAAGCCGGCGCGGACTGAATAGCGGTTCAGCGCGGAACCCATGTTCACCAGCATCCAGATCCCCTTGTGGCTGGTGCTGGTAGGCGGTGGCCTGGCGCTGTGGGCCGTGCTGGACAGGTTGCTGCTGCCCAGCATGCGCTGGTACGTCCGCAGCCGCGCCGCCGAGGTGCTGGCCGAAGTGGGCCAGCGGTTGAACATCCACGTCCGGCCTTTTCAGCAGATCAAACGCCAGGCGCTGATCGACCGCCTGATCTTCGACGACAAGGTGCAGCAGGCGGCGCAAGCCTTTGCCGACGCACGCGGTATGCCGCGCGAAGTGGCGCTGGACCAGGTGCAGCGCTATGCGCGCGAAATCGTCCCGGCCTTCAACGCCTACGTCTACTTCCGCATCGGCTACTGGCTGGGCAAGCGAATCTCCAGGGCGCTGTACCGCGTGCGCATCGGCTACACCGACGACGCGGGGCTGGCTGCTGTTTCCCCCAGTGCAACGGTGGTCTTCGTCATGAACCACCGCAGCAACATGGACTATATCGTCGCCAGCTACCTGGCGGCAGACCGCGCGGTGCTGAGCTATGCGGTGGGCGAGTGGGCGCAGGTGGCAGGACTCAAGCAGTTGATCCGCGCGATGGGCGCCTATTTCGTGCGCCGCAACGTCAAGGACGATCTCTACCGCCGCGTGCTGGAGCGCTACATCGCCATGGCCACAGAAGCCGGCGTGACGCAGGCCGTCTATCCCGAAGGCGGTTTGACCAAGGACGGCGCGCTGCGCGAGCCGCGCTTTGGCGTCATCGACTACATGCTGCGTGGCTACCACCATGATGGCGAGCGCGATCTGGTCTTCGTGCCCCTGGGCCTGAACTACGACCGCGTGCTGGAAGACCGCACGCAGTTGCGCAGCGGCAATGCCGAAGCGCCGAAGGTGAGTGGCTGGGTGGCTGCGGGGCGCACGCTCCGTTTCGTCGGCAGCCAAGTGTGGCTGTTGCTGCACAGCCGCTGGCACCGCTTTGGTTATGCCTGCGTCAACTTCGGCACGCCGGTGTCGGTGCGGGCTTGGACGTTGCAGCGCGGCATCGTGCTGGAGCAGTTGCCGAAGGACCAGCGGCAGGTAGAAGTGGCTGCGCTGGGAAGGCACTTGATGGATTGTGTCGGCAGCTTGATCCCGGTGCTGCCGGTGCCGCTGGTGGCCAGCGTGATGGTGCAGGACTTGAAGCGCGCACGCACAGAATTCGAGATCAAGGCCGAAGTCGGCGCCCTGGTGCAGCGGCTGCAGACGCAAGGCGCCAGGCTCTACGTGCCGCGCACCGACTGGGACTACGCCATTACCGCCGGGCTGCGCATGCTGGTGCAGCGCCACCTGGTGCGTGAGCATCTTGGGCTGTACACGGCACAGGGCGACGAAGCCCCGCTGTTGCACTACTACGCCAACTCCATCGCGCACCTGCTGGCAAACTCGGCGCCGCCCGCGCCTTCGAGCTAACCGCCGATGTAGTGCATCTCGACGCGGCGTTCGCCAGTGCCGGGCACCGCGGCCATGGCGCCGCGCAGCTCTGAATACCGGTCGTCGCGATCTTTCCACATCAGCCCGATCGCACCCGCGATCTGCTCATCGCTGAAGCCCCCCCGTAGCAGCGCTCGCAGGTCATGCCCGCGGCTGGCAAACAGGCACAGGAAGAGCTTGCCCTCGGTGGACAACCGCGCCCGGTTGCAGTCCCGGCAAAAGGCCTGCGTCACGCTGCTGATGACGCCAATCTCACCACCACCATCGACATAACGCCAGCGCTGCGCTGTCTCACCGGGGGCAGTCGCCGCCAGTGGCAGAAGCGGAAAGGCGCGCGACAACCGCGCCACCACCTCGGCCGACGGCAACACCTCGTCCATGCGCCAGCCGTTGGTCGCGCCCACATCCATGTATTCGATGAACCGCAGCACCACGCCCGGCCCGCAGTGCTCCCGCACGTGGCGGGCTAGCGGCACGATCTGGTCGTCATTCGTGCCGCGCTTGACCACCATGTTGATCTTGATCGGCGACAGACCCGCACGCTGCGCGGCTTCGATGCCGCGCAGCACATCGGCCACCGGAAAGTCCACATCGTTCATGCGCCTGAAGATGCCGTCGTCCAGCGCGTCCAGGCTCACGGTCACGCGTTTGAGGCCGGCCTCACGAAGGCCAAGCGCCTTGCGTTCCAGCACCGACCCGTTGGTGGTCAACGTGATGTCCAGCGCGTCGCCGCCCGGGGTGCGCAGCGCCGCCAACTGCGCAATCAGGACTTCCAGGTGTTTGCGCAGCAGCGGCTCGCCACCCGTCAGCCGCAGCTTGACAACACCATGCGCCACAAAGAGGCGGGCCGCGCGGGTGATTTCTTCGAAGGACAAGAGCGATGACTGCGGCAGGAAGCGGTAGTCGCGGTCGAACACCTCTTTGGGCATGCAGTAGCTGCAGCGAAAGTTGCAGCGGTCGGTGACCGAGATGCGCAGGTCGTGCAGTGGGCGGCCGAGCGAGTCCGACAGCATGCCGGTGGCTGGCGCGGGTTGTTCGGGCACACGTGGCAGCGCGGCGGTGTAGCGCAGGTCTGCCAGCGGGATGATGGTTTCGCCCATGTCGGCATTGTGCCCCGGGGGGTGGGCGGCCCTCAGCACGTCAGGGCCTGAAATCAGGGCTTTGAATCAGGGCTTTAATGACGCCTCGACAGCCGGCAGGTCGGCGCGCCGCGCGCCGTTGAAGCGCTTGGCCCAGTAGGCCGCGCGCATGTCTTCCACCCGCACCTCACCACCCGTGCGGGGTGCGTGGATAAATTTGCCTTCGCCGACGTAGATGCCGACGTGCGAAAACGCGCGCCGCATGGTGTTGAAGAACACCAGATCGCCGGGCTTGAGTTCTTCGCGCTTCACGCTTTGCAGGCTGGCGGTCTGCGCCTGTTGATCGGAGCGGCGCGGCAGCACCAACCCAATGCTGTTTTCAAACACGAAGCGCGTGAAGCCGCTGCAATCAAAGCCCTGTTCGGCCGAGTTGCCGCCGCGCCGATAGGGCACGCCCAGGAAGTTCATGGCCTGCATGACGAGGTCGGATGCGGTGTCCCGCATCTGCTGCACCAGCGGGCTGACTTCCACCTGGCCGCTGGTGGGCAGCAGGCCACGTTCCTGCAGCAACTGCAGGACGGCGTCGCCGGGGGGCACATCCGGTGCGGCGTGCAAAGGCGCAGATGCGGCCAGCAGCAAGGCCAGGCAGGCAAGGGGCCGACGGATAAAGGGCTGGTTCAGCGGCATGGGCGGCGGAGGATAACAGCCCGCCTCGAAGCGTCAACTTGCTAAACCCCCGCGTTGGCGCAAGGGCTGCAACCGCTTGTGTGCGCTGTCGGGGCACAGTCAGTGCGCTTCCGGCGCGATGCGCGCAGCGCGGGCGTCAGGTGCGAGTCAGACCTCGCCAGCACCCTTGCAGCGCAATGGGCGCTCACGAAGTGGCTCACCTCACTACCATCATTCAAATTTTCCAGGAGACAGCGATGGCCGATTACGCAGCGTTTTACCGCCGGTCCCTCAGCGACCGCGACGCCTTCTGGGCCGAGCAGGCAGAGCTGATTGACTGGCAGACTGCGCCAGAGCAGATCTGCGACTACAGCAACCCGCCCTTCGCCCGGTGGTTTGTCGGCGGTACCACCAACCTGTGCCACAACGCGGTAGACCGCCACCTGGCCACCCGGCCGGGGCAGAACGCGCTCATCGCCGTGTCTTCAGAAACGGGGCAAGAGCGCTGCTACAGCTTTCGCGAATTGCACGCCGAAGTGCAAACCATGGCGGCCACGTTCCTGAGCCTGGGGGTGAAGCAGGGCGACCGCGTGCTGATTTACATGCCGATGATCGCCGAAGCGGTTTTTGCGATGCTGGCCTGCGCCCGCATCGGCGCGCTGCATTCGGTGGTCTTCGGCGGCTTTGCCAGCGTGAGCCTGGCGCAGCGCATCGACGATGCCGAGCCCGCGCTCATCGTCAGTGCCGATGCCGGCAGCCGCAATGGCAAGGTGGTGCCCTACAAGCCGCTGCTGGATGAAGCCATCGGGTTGGCGGCCCACAAGCCCGGCAAGGTACTGATGGTGGACCGCAGCTTGGCGCCCTTCACCCGCGTCCCCGGCCGCGACGAAGACTTCAGCCTCTGGCAGGAAGAGCACCGCGCCACGGTGGTGCCGTGTGTGTGGCTGGAATCGACCCACCCGAGCTACACGCTCTACACAAGCGGCACCACGGGCAAACCCAAGGGCGTGCAACGCGACACTGGCGGCTACGCGGTGGCGCTGGCGGCCAGCATGAAGCACATTTTCTGCGGCCAGGC
Source organism: Rubrivivax sp. (assembly GCA_043716775.1). GTDB lineage: Bacteria > Pseudomonadota > Gammaproteobacteria > Burkholderiales > Burkholderiaceae_C > Rubrivivax. The sequence continues at coordinate 5,221 of JAYSYB010000264.1, read as the reverse complement.
GGGGGAAACGTACTTCTCCACCAGCGACATCGGTTGGGTCGTGGGCCACAGCTACATCGTCTATGGCCCGTTGATCGCCGGCATGGCGACGATCCTCTACGAAGGCCTGCCCACGCGCGGCATGGACGGCCAGCCTGACGCAGCCGTGTGGTGGAGCCTGGTCGAGAAGTACAAGGTCACAGTGATGTTCTCGGCCCCCACGGCCGTGCGCGTGCTGAAGAAGCAGGATCCTGCGGCGTTGAAGAAACACGACCTCTCAAGCCTGCGTGCACTGTTCCTGGCCGGTGAGCCGCTGGACGAGCCCACAGCGCGCTGGATAGCCGACAGCTTGAGCCGCCCGATCATCGACAACTACTGGCAGACCGAGAGCGGCTGGCCGATCCTGACCGTCTGCAACGGTGTGGAAGCCACGCCCAGCAAGTTTGGCTCACCGGGCAAAGCGGTGTATGGCTTCGACGTCAAGCTGTTGGACGAAAACACCGGCGCCGAGCTCATCGGCGCCGGCCAGAAAGGCGTGTTGGCCATTGAAGGCCCGCTGCCACCGGGCTGCATGCAGACGGTGTGGCGCGACGACGCGCGCTTCGTCAAAACCTATTGGCAGAGCGTGCCCGGCAAGCTGGTCTACAACACCTTTGACTGGGCCATCCGCGATGAAGAGGGCTACCTCTTCATCCTGGGCCGCACCGACGACGTCATCAATGTGGCCGGCCACCGTTTGGGCACGCGCGAGATTGAAGAAAGCATCTCCAGCCACGCAGCGGTGGCTGAAGTGGCCGTGGTCGGTGTGGCCGATGCGCTGAAAGGCCAGGTGGCAATGGCCTTTGTCGTGCTCAAGGACAACGCGCTGGCCACCAGCCTGTCCAGCGACCCCGCAGCCACGCTGAAACTTGAAGGCGCGATCATGAAAGTGGTGGATGGGCAGCTTGGCGCCGTCGCCCGTCCGTCCCGCGTGCACTTTGTCGGCATGCTGCCCAAGACCCGGTCCGGCAAGCTGCTGCGCCGCGCCATCCAGGCGGTGTGCGAAGGGCGCGACGCGGGCGACCTGACGACCATCGAGGACCCTTCGGCCCTGCAGCAGATCAGGGACTCGGTGTTGCCCAGGCCGTAGGGCCGACTGCGGCATTCGGTGTGCGGCGGCGGCGCGCCAGAGCCAAGCCCGTGAGAGCCAGCGCGGTCAGCGCAGCCGATGTGGGCTCAGGGACGGTGCCGCCACCGCCATCGGGTGTGCCATAGGTCAAGGTGTCGAAGATGGCCCTGCGCAAAACAGCACCGTTGGGCGCAAAGCCCGACAGACGAATGGCGCGGATGTCGGTATTTAGGCTGGTGAAGTCCAGCGTGTCCCAGCTACTGATGCAAAGACTGGTGGCGTTGGCGCAGGCGTCGCCGGCCACATCCCAGTTCACCAGCCCGATGCGGTTTTGCGCCGTGATCGAACTGCTGTTGTAAACCGCCATGAAGGGCAGGGAAGCGCCCAGGTTGCGCAAGTACAGCTCGATGCCGGCCGAAAACATCGAGCGGATGCTGACAAAGCTCACGGCAGTGCCAAACACGATATCGATGGCCTGGCCATCAGCCTGGTTGAGCGCAAAACCCGCGCCCAGGCCCAGCACGTTGCCGGGCGTGTCGGCCCCGCTGAAGGCCCAGGTCCGAACCGGGCCGTTGGCCGCCACGGGCGAACTGAAGGTCAGCCCGGCGTAGTCGTTGCTGATGTCACTGTCGACCGCGCCGTCAAAGTTGAGTGTCGTCAACGAAGCCTGGGCCGAAGTCGCGGCCAGCGCCGCTGCAAATGCAATTGAGGTCAGTTTCATGATGCTCCTGATGGGTAAGTGGTGAGGTGGCATCTGACCGGACGCGATGGGCTTGCCAAACCGGACACTGGCCTCCAGCGTTGCAGCGATGCTGCGCTTTGTGGCCTTGGCGCACGCCCCGGGGCAGCGCCGTGGTTCAGACGCCGCAAGGGCACGGGATAATGCAGGTCACAACGCGTGCACGGCCCGACTGAGGGAGGAGCCTTGCGCAGGTCGAGAATCGAATGAGCATCACAGAACAGACCATCTTCGACATCATCGCCAAGACGTGTTCCGTCCCGCGCGACCGCATCACGCTCGACTCCACGCTCAAGGACATGGACGTGCATTCGCTCGACGCCGTGCAGGTGCTGTTCGAGATCGAGGACAAGTTCGACATCTCGGTGCCTGAGCGCGAAAACCAGTATTCCGCCGGCACCGTGCGCGACCTCATCGAAGGCGTGGACCGGCTGCTGGCGGCCAAGTCTGCGGACAAGTCTGCGGACAAGGCGGCGGACAAGGCGGCCGCCTGAGCAACCCGCTGAGCGCCTGCCGGGCCGCCACAGGAAGCCGATGACCCGCCGTGTCGTCATCACTGGCATGGGATGTGTCAGCGCGCTGGGCGTGACCGCCACCGCCACGTGGGCGGGCATGCGCGAAGGGCGCGCCGGCATCGGCCCGCTGGCGGGGCTTGACGACAGGACGCTGCGCACGACCATCGCGGCGCAGGCCACGGCCTTCGTTGCGGCTGATTACTTCGACGAAAAGCGCCTGGTGCTGCTGGACCCGGTGTCGCAGTTTGCGCTGGTGGCGGCACGTGAAGCCGTGGCGCAGTCGGGCCTGGCTTTCGACGGTGAAAAGGCCGAACGCACCGCCGTCATCATCGGCACCGGCATCGGCGGCGCCAGCACCCAGGACCAGATGGCCCGGCGCCTGTACGGCGAAGGCAACCCGCGGGTGCACCCGATGGCCATCGTGCGCGTGATGCCCAACGCACCGGCGTCGCAGATCTCGCTGGAATTCGGCCTGCGCGGCCCGGTGTTTGCGGTGGCCAGCGCCTGCGCGTCCAGCAACCACGCGCTGGGGCAGGCGCTGCTGCTGCTGCAGTCGGGCGGGGCCGACGTGGCGCTGGCTGGCGGCACGGAGGCCTGCATCACCGTCGGCACCGTCAAGGCCTGGGAAGCCATGCGCGTGCTGGCCGACGACACCTGCAGGCCCTTCAGCAAGGGCCGGCGCGGCCTGGTGCTGGGCGAAGGCGCGGGTGTCTTCGTGCTGGAGACGCTCGCGCATGCGCAGTCCCGCGGCGCCACCATCCTGGCTGAACTGGCCGGCGTGGGCATGACGGCCGACGCCGCCGACATCGTCATGCCCGACGCGAGCGGCGCGGCGCGCGCCATGCGGGCTGCGCTGACGCATGCTGGGCTGGCGCTGGACGAAGTGGACTGCATCAACGCCCACGGCACCGGCACACTGGCCAACGACGCCACTGAAACCCGCGCCATCCGCGCGATCTTCGGCAGCCATGCGGACGCGCTGGCGGTGTCGTCCACCAAGTCCATGCACGGGCATGCGCTGGGCGCCGGTGGCGCGCTGGAACTGGTGGCGGTGATTGGCGCGCTGCGCGAAGGCGTGGTGCCGCCGACCATCAACCACCTGGGGCCAGACCCAGACTGCGACTTGAACGTGGTGCCTAACTGCGCGCAGGAGCGGCCGGTACGGGCTGCGCTGTCCAACAGCTTCGCCTTTGGTGGCTTGAACGCGGTGCTGGCGCTGCGACGCTGGGGGTAGCCCGCACGAGGGCCCCTGGACGGGGGCATGCGCAGCCGCTGTCTGGGTGATGGCAACTGGCGAGACGCTCGCCAACACTGTGGGCCGTGTTGATCCCGAAAGCCCACCATGTTTCTGCCTCGTCGAAGTTTCCTGGCCACCCTGCTGGCCGCGCCTTGCTCGGTCATTGCCGCGCCCTCGCGCGCGCCCTCCCACACCCCGCTGCTTCTGGCCCAGGAGGCGCCACCCGACGTGGACCCGGCCGGCTACCTCGTCAGTGAAAAGTACGACGGCGTGCGCGCTTGGTGGGATGGCCAGACCCTGCGCTTTCGCAGCGGGCTGCCCATTGCCGCGCCCACTTGGTTTCTGGCGCAGCTGCCACCGTTGCCGCTGGACGGCGAACTGTGGTCAGGCCGCGGCCGCTTTGAAGCACTGAGCGCAGCCGTGCGGCGACATCAACCGATTGATGAGGAATGGCGGCAGTTGCGCTACATGCTGTTTGAGTTGCCGGGCGCCCCCGGCACGTTTGTCCACCGCGCCGAGCGCATCCGCGCGCTGGTGCGCCAGCAGCGCGGGCATTCGCTGCTGGCTGTCGATCAAGCGACGCTCCCCGACCGCGCCGCGCTGCAAGCGCGGCTGCACAACGTGGTGGACGGCGGCGGTGAAGGCCTGGTGCTGCACTGGGCCGATGCACCCTACCTCCGTGGCCGCAGCCTGGCGCTGTTGAAGCTCAAACCTGTGCACGACGCCGAAGCCACTGTGCTGGCCCATCTGCCGGGCCGTGGCAAACATGCAGGCCGGCTCGGTGCGCTGCGGGTGCGCAACGTAGAAGGCGTGGCCTTCAACATCGGCACCGGTTTCAGCGACGCCGAGCGCGACAACCCGCCGCCACCCGGTGCGCTCATCAGCTACACGCACCGCGGCCATACCGACAGCGGTGTGCCGCGCTTTGCCAGCTACCTGCGCCGGCGCGAGGTGTGAGCCTGGTCTGTGGCTACAGCACGTCTGACGCGTAGTCCGCCAGCCGCGACCGTTCGCCGCGCGCCAGCGTCACGTGGCCGCCGTGCGGCCAGCCCTTGAAGCGGTCCACCGCGTAGGTCAGACCGGAACTGCCTTCGGTGAGGTAGGGCGTGTCGATCTGCGCCAGGTTTCCGAGGCAGACGATCTTGGTGCCCGGGCCGGCGCGCGTGATCAGCGTCTTCATCTGCTTGGGCGTCAGGTTCTGCGCCTCGTCGATGATCACAAACTTATTCAGGAAGGTGCGCCCGCGCATGAAGTTCAGGCTCTTGATCTTGATCTTGCTGCGGACCAGGTCGTTCGTGGCCGCGCGGCCCCATTCACCGGCACTGGCGTCGGTGCGGGCCAGCACTTCGAGGTTGTCGTCGAGTGCGCCCATCCACGGGCCCATCTTTTCTTCTTCGTTGCCGGGCAGGAAGCCAATGTCGTCGCCCACCGGCACGGTGACGCGCGTCACGATGATCTCGGTGTAGCGGCGTTCGTCCAGCACCTGGCTCAGGGCGGCCGCCAGCGTCATCAACGTCTTGCCGGTGCCAGCCGTGCCGGTCAGGGTGATGAAGTCGCAGTCGGCGTCCATCAGCAGGTTGAGCGCAAAGTTCTGCTCGCGGTTGCGCGCCGTCACGCCCCAGACCGCGTTCTTGCCGTGGGTG
>JAYSYB010000263.1:0-5523 GCA_043716775.1 Rubrivivax sp. | reverse complement strand
GCACGCGCCGCAGCCCAGGCGCTGGGCAGAACCGAGCTGAACTCGAACACACCCGCCAGGTTCAGGCCGATCAGCGTGAACAGCGCCGCCAGCGCAGCCACGACCGCGGGCGACTGCAGCTGGAAGCCCCAGCCCAGCTGTTCACCGCCCGCGCGCAGCGCCAGCAGCAACGTCGCCAGCGCGACGAAAGACAACACGACGCCTGCGGTGTAGGCCAGGCCACCCGCCAGCAGGCCACGCCGGTCATGCGCGTGCGCGGCAAAGCCCAGCACCTTCAGCGACAGCACCGGGAAGACGCAGGGCATCAGGTTGAGCAGTGCGCCGCCGGCCAGCGCCAGCACGAGTGCCACGCCCAGACTCAGGCTCAGGTCGGCAGCGGGCGGCGAGGTGGGTGGCGCGACCACTTGCGCATCGCCCAGTGCAGGCAGCGGCGCGGGCGGCGGCGCTGCGGCAGGCCAGGGCGTGGTCACCGCGACTTGCACCTGCAAGCCGGCGGGCTGGCCAGCGCTTGTCAGCACCACAGGCATGGCCGATGGCGATTCGCTGCGCTGCGGGTCGAGCGCAACCCGTGCGGTCCAGACGCCGTCTTTCCAGCTGCTGGCGGGCACCGCGGCGTTGTGGATGACGCCCGCGGTTTCGGGCAGGAAGCCGAGCGCCTTGCCCTGCCAGGCCGCCGGCAAACCCGCCACGCGCACCACCAGCGATTGGCCTTCGACGGCCGCGCTCCCTTGCACACCGGCCGCTGACCGCGGCAGGGCCGCGCGCGTGGCTTCAAACAGCGCTGTGTGGCCGGCAGTAGCCGCCTGCGCGGGCAGTTGCAGCTCGAAGTCACCGCTTTCAGGAATGCAGACGTCCTTGCACACGAGCCATTCGGCGCGCAGTTTCACCGCCAGGGTTTCGGCGTTGAAGCCAGCAGGCACCGCCACCGCCACCGGCAGCAGCAGCGTGCCTTCGTAGCCGTAGTTCATCAGCGGGCCGATCGGCAGGCGGCCCGGCGTGGGCCACTGGATGCTGCCTGCTGCCACACCCGCCGGCAGCGTCCACTGCAGCGTGGTGGGCAGGCCGGAATCGCCCGGGTTTTTCCAGTAGGTGTGCCAGTGCGGCTGGTGGTCGATCTTCAGCGCCAGCCACAGCGGCTTGCCCGCGGCCACGCCATCGGGTGCATGCGCCACCAGTTCAGCGCGGACCTGCGGCGTGATGACGACCGCACCCGGCGCGGCCAAGGCCAGCACAGGCCAGAAACTCAAGGTGAGGAGGGAAGCGCGAAAGAGGGACATCGTCGAGGTGTGGAGTCAACAGGGCGGAGCAGGCGGGGTTCTTACGGGCGCATCATTGTGGGGCGCTGCGTCGTGGCAGTTTGCGCGTCTGTCCCAGCGCAAGCAGGAAAAAATCGTCATCAGCCACCTTGGCCTTGGTGCGCGCGCGGGCCAGGCTTTGCGGCGGTTCGTCCAGCGGCTCGTCGGTCAGCTCAAAGGTGCCCCAGTGGACGCCCAGCGACTTCTTGCTGCGCAGATCCAGGTGCATGCGCACAGCTTCGTCGGCGTCCACATGCTGTTCTTTCATGAACCAGCGCGGCGCATAGGCGCCCACCGGGATCAGCGCGATGTCGAAGCCGCCTTCCTTTTGGCGGCTTGCAAAGCGGCGGGCGATGTGCTGGAAGTCGGGGCTGTAGCCGGTGTCGCCGGCATGGAACAGGTGCGCGTCGGGTGCGAAAAAGGCCCAACCACCCCACAGTGTCTGCATGCGGTCGGCGAGACCGCGGCCCGACCAGTGCTGGACGGGCGTCATCACCACGTCCACGCTGCCCAGCCGATGCGACTGCCACCAGTCCATCTCGACGGCATTCGTGATTTCCAGGTCGGCCAGCCAGGCCTTCAGACCCAGGGGCACCAGAAACAGCGGCGGCCCGCCAGGCTGGACGTTCAGGGCCTGCAACGACGGCGCATCGCAGTGGTCGTAGTGGTTGTGCGAGACCACCACCAGGTCGATGTGCGGCAGTTGCTGCAGTGTCAGGCCCGGCGCATGGGCGCGCTTCGGCCCGGCAAAGGACACGGGCGACGCCCGTTCAGAAAATATAGGGTCGGTCAGCACGCTCAAGCCGCCCAACTGCGCCAGCACCGTGGCGTGGCCGATCCAGGTCACGGCGGGCTGCATCGCTGCGCCAGCGCGGGCGTTAGCGTGAATGAAAGCCAGGTCGGGCTGCACGCTGGGCGTGGGCCTCGCCGGCGCAGGGGGCAGGCCTTCACGCAGGGCATTCCAGCGCCAACGCAGCAAGTCGGCCATTCCGCGTGGGGCAAAGTCGATGTAGTTGTTCTGGAAGGTGCCGTTGCGGTGATGGGCGGGCGGGTCAGCTGCGGCGACCAGCCCGCACACCGACCACAAGACCAGCCCGCACACTGTAAAAGATCTGAAGATTGAAAACATCGAAAGCATGATCCCAGCGCCCTGCATCCCCTTGCGGCGGTGGGGCTAGTGCGAGGTGGGTTGGTGCGAACGCACCACAAGCGGCTTTTGCGGGTGCTGGAGCCTTCGGGTTCCTTCGTATAATCGACTGGCTTTGCTGCACACACCCAGACACTTGGGACTCCGAATGGCGATTGAACGGCAATTGAAGACCGGCACCATTCAGGCCTGGGATGAAGAAGTTGGGACTGGCGGCCGGAACGACATCCAGAACGACGGTCAGAAAAACGGCACGAAGGCTCAGGTCTTCAAGCCACTGACGGCGGAAGAAGCGCTAGTCCTGCGCTTGAAGGATCCGCCGCTGTCACCGTGGCGGGTGCTGGTGGTGCAGGGGGCAGTGGGGGTGGTGGCGGCTCTGCTTGGGGGGCTTGCCATGCAGAGGATGGAAGTGGCGTGGTCGCTGCTGTACGGCGCGGCCACGGTGGTGGTGCCGGGTGCCTTGATGGCACGCGGCATGACCAGCAAGCTCTCCAGCATGTCGCCCGGCAGCAGCGCTGTCAGCTTCATGTTGTGGGAGATGGTCAAGATAGCGGTTTCGGTTGCCATGCTCGCGCTGGCGCCGAAGCTCGTGCAGCCCCTGGTCTGGCCGGCATTGCTGGTGGGCTTGGTGCTGTGCATGAAGGTGTATTGGGTTGCGCTCTTGTGGCGCGGCCGTCGCAAGAACTGAACACACGAAACGACGACCAGCATGGCAGCAACAGAGCAAGCGCCCGAGCACGGACCGACCGCCGGTGAATACATCGGCCACCACCTCACCCACTGGAAGAACAAGGAGATGGCGGCAGGCAGCCCCTTCGACTTGTCGGTCTTTCATATCGACTCGCTGGTGTTCTCCATCGTCATCGGGGTCCTCGGCTGCTTCCTGCTCTGGAAGGCGGCCAGCAGGGCCACCTCCGGCGTGCCGGGCCGCTTCCAGGCAGCGGTAGAAATCCTGGTGGAGATGGTTGAATCGCAGGCCAAGGGCATCGTGCACAACGCCAGCAGTCGCAAGCTTGTGGCGCCGCTCGCGTTGACCGTGTTCGTGTGGATCTTTCTGCTCAACGCGATGGACTTGCTGCCGGTCGATCTGCTGCCCTTCATCTGGGAAAAGATCGTGGGTGCCATGGGTGGCGACCCGCACCATGCCTACCTGCGAAGCGTGCCCACCGCCGACCTGTCGGTGACCATGGGCCTGTCACTGGGTGTGCTCATCACCTGCATCGCCTACAACATCAAGATCAAGGGCCTGGGCGGCTGGGGGCATGAGCTGATCGCAGCGCCCTTCGGCAACCACCCGCTGCTGTACCCCTTTAACTTCCTGATGCAGGTCATCGAGTTCGTCGCCAAGACGGTCTCGCACGGCATGCGGCTGTTCGGCAACATGTATGCCGGCGAATTGATCTTCTTGCTGATCGCGCTGCTGGGCGGCGCGTGGACGCTGTCGGCCACTGGCGTGAGCCTGGCGGTGCTGCACATCATTGCCGGCTCGGCCTGGGCCATCTTCCACATCCTCATCATCACGCTGCAAGCCTTCGTGTTCATGATGTTGACGCTGGTCTACATCGGCCAGGCGCACGACTCGCACTGAGTGCAGTCTTACTTTTCCTTGGGTTTGTCCCTTTTTCCCTTTCAACATCACCACTTCACTCACTAGGAGTCATCATGGAAGTCATCAGCTTCACCGCCATCGCCGTCGGCTTGATCATTGGTCTGGGCGCCGTCGGCGCTTGCATCGGTATCGGCATCATGGGCAGCAAATACCTCGAATCCGCTGCGCGTCAGCCCGAGCTGATGGGCGAATTGCAGACCAAGATGTTCCTGCTGGCCGGCCTGATCGACGCGGCCTTCATCATCGGCACCGGCATTGCGCTGTGGTTTGCCACGGTAAACCCGTTCCTCGCCCAGATTGCCAATCTGCCCAAGTGACTATTTGCCCCAAGCGGACGCTGCGGATCCGGCTTTGCCGGGCCGCGGGTGTCGATCCCTTGACGGGGAGCGACGAAGCCGCTGCGGGGGCGGAGGAATGACATGAGCATCACCGGTACCCTCATCGTCCAGATGATCGTGTTCCTGATCCTGGTCGGGTTCACGATGAAATTCGTGTGGCCGCCGATCACGGCCGCGCTCGACGAACGCGCGAAGAAGATCGCCGACGGCCTGTCCGCCGCCGACAAGGCCAAGAGCGAACTGGCCGTGGCCAACAAGCGTGTCGAAGCGCAGTTGTCGGCTGCCCGCGACGACGCCACCAAGCGCCTGGCCGATGCAGAGCGTCTGGCGCTGCAGATCGTGGAAGAAGCCAAGGGCAAGGCCAGCGTCGAAGCCGACAAGATCATCGCCGCCGCCCGTGCCGAAGCCGAACAAGAGTCGGTCAAGGCGCGCGAAGTGCTGCGTGAACAGGTGGCCGGCCTTGCGGTCAGGGGCGCCGAAGCAATCCTGCGCAGGGAAGTCAACGCTGGCGTGCACGCCGAGCTGCTAGGCCGCTTGAAGGCGGAGCTCTGACATGGCCGAACTGGCGACCATCGCGCGCCCTTACGCTGAGGCCTTGTACAAGGCCGCTGGCGTTGAGGGTGCTGCCCTGAAGGACCAGGTGGCTTCGTTGGCGTCACTGGCTGCAGACGCTGGCTTGCGCCAGTTTGCCGACAACCCGAAAGTGGCGTCGCTGCAGGTCTTCGACCTGATCGCCGGCATCGCGCTGCAAAAGGGCTTGTCGCTCGACAGCAAGGTCGCCAACCTGCTGCGCACGGTGCTGGACAACGGCCGTCTGGCCGCGATGCCGGAGATCGCTTCGCAATTCCAGGCCTTGGTCAATGCCAGCAGTGGTGTCTCGGACGCGCGCATCCAAAGCGCCTTCGCGATCGATGCTGCACAACTGGTTGACACGGTCACAGCGCTGGAAAAACGCTTCGCCCGCAAGCTCAACGCCCGGGTCGAGATAGCGCCTGAACTGATCGGCGGCATCCGCGTGACCGTGGGCGACGAGGTGCTGGACACGTCCGTCAAAGCCCGTCTTGAACAGATGAAAATCGCGCTGACTGCATAACTGCCCGAGGCTCGCCGTTGGCGGTCCGCGCGTAAACGATT
>JAYSYB010000262.1:0-5533 GCA_043716775.1 Rubrivivax sp. | reverse complement strand
TCCACAGGCGGCAGATGGGCGCGTCGGGATCGAAGCCGTGTTCCTGCAGCCTGTCGGCCTGCACACTGCGGCCGTCCCACCACTGCTGGCTCTTGGCGACGGCCTCGATGCGGTCAAGATCAATGCCCAGCGCACGGCCCACATCGCGCAGCGCAGAGCGCGGCCGGTAAGAAATCACCACACCCGTCAGCGCCGCGCGGTGGCGGCCGTACTTGCGGTAGATGTACTGGATGACTTCTTCGCGGCGCTGGTGTTCGAAGTCGATGTCGATGTCGGGCGGCTCGTTGCGTTCGGCGCTGATGAAACGCTCAAACAGCAGCGTGGTGCGCGCCGGGTCCACCGCCGTCACCCCCAGGCAATAACAGACCGCCGAGTTGGCCGCACTGCCACGGCCCTGGCACAGGATGCCCTGGCTGCGCGCCCAGTGCACGATGTCGGCCACCGTCAGGAAGTAGGGCTCGTACTTGAGCTGCGCGATGAGCGCGAGTTCGTGTTCGATCATGGCGCGCACGGCGGGCGTTTCGCCCTGCGGGAAACGGGTGCGCACGCCGTCTTCCGTCAGCTGCCGCAGCCAGCTCGTGGGCGTGTGGCTGTCGGGAGTGATCTCGCGCGGGTATTCGTATTTCAGCTCGGACAGGCTGAAGGCGCAGCTGCCGGCGATGTCCACGGTGGCGGCCAGCCATTCAGCCCGGTACAGCGACGCCAGACGCACGCGAGACCGCAGGTGCGCTTCGGCATTGGGCTGCAGCGCCAGGCCGGCCTCGGCCACCGTGCATTTCAGCCGCGTGGCCATCAGCACGTCGAGCAAGGCCTTGCGCGAACGGGTGTGCATGCACACGCCGCCGGCGGCCACCAGCGCCAAGCCGGTGGCCGCCGACAAACGGCTGAGCAAGCTCACCAGCAGCGCGTCGTGCGGCTGGTAGCGCAGTTCAACGGCGATGGCGGCACGCTCGGTACCGAACCAGGTCTTGAGCCACATGGCGTGGTTGAAGAGCAGCTCGAAGGAAGACGCGGGGTCGGGCAGCAGCAGCGCAAAACAGCCCGGCAAGCCGGCCAGCATGGGCGCGGTGGGGATGCGGCCTTCGATGTCGCTGCGGTGCGCCAGGTAGTCGCCCTTGGGCGCGCGGCGGCGGGCGTGGGTGATCCACTGCACGAGGTTGCTGTAGCCACGGCGGGACTGCACCAGCAGCACAAGACGCGGCTCGGTGGTCCGGATGGACGACGGTGCCGGGGCCGCCGTGGACGCAGCGGGTGCACTGGACGCACGGGGCAGAGTGATCTGCATCTCGGCGCCGATGATGAGCTGCATCTGCAGACGCTCGGCCTCGGCGTGCGCGCGCACGCTGCCCGACAGCGAACATTCGTCGGCCAGCGCCAGCGCGCAGTAGCCCAGCGCCTGCGCGCGGGCGACCAGTTCTTCGGGCTGCGACGCGCCGCTCAGGAAGCTGAAGTTGCTGCGGCAGTGCAGTTCGGCATAACCCGGCAGCGGCGGGCTGCGGTGGGGACCAGGCTGGGCAGGGCGCGCCGGGTGCACCACGTGGGGTGGGCTGGGCGGGCTGGGTGGACTGGCGGTAAGAGGGGTGGCAGATAACACGGCTCGGGCTCGCGGGCTGGGCGCACGGTGGCGGGTTTGCCGGTGGCGGGATAGCGCAGGGTGGAGGCTGCGCCGGGGACGGTGTTGGCAGGCGGGGTGGTGGTTGAAACAGGTGTTGAAACAGGAGTCGCACCGCCTGGGGCAGGCACCCCCGTGGCGCTGGCCAGGTTGTCCAAGGGGCTGCGCACGGCTCCGCCGCCCAGGCGCAGCACGTGCGTGTAGATCATGGTCGTGCTCACGTCGGCGTGGCCCAGCAATTCCTGCACGATGCGGATGTCATAGCCCGCTTGCAGCAGGTGGGTGGCAAAGGAATGGCGCAGCGTGTGCGGTGAAGCCGGCTTGGCAACGCCGGAAGCGGCCAGCGCGCTGCGAAACGCGCGCTGGAAATTGCCGTCCAGCAGATGATGCCGTCGGCGCAAGCCGGTGCGCGGGTCCACCGACGGCACGGCCTGCGGAAACACCCACTGCCAGGGCCAGGCCTGAGCCGCCCGCGGGTACTTGCGCTCCAGCGCGTGCGGCATGTGCACGCCGGGCAGGCCGTCGGCCCGGTCGGCCTGCCACACACGCTGCGCGTGCGCGAGCTGTTCACGCAAGGGCTGCTCCAGTGCCACGGGCAGCATCACCACGCGGTCCTTGCGGCCCTTGCCTTCGCGCACGACGACGGCGCGGCGGTCGAAGTCGATGTCCTTCACGCGCAACTGCAGGCCTTCGAGCAGGCGCATGCCGGTGCCGTACAGAAGACGGCCGACGATGCCATGCGGGTTGCCGCTGACTTGCTGCTGCACGTCCAGCTGGTCCAGCACGGCCTGCACTTCGTGGTGCGCAAAGACGGCGGGCAGGTGGCGGTCTTGCTGCGGGCGGCCGATCTCGGCCATCCAGGGCAGTTGCTGGCGCAGCACCTTCTGGTACAGAAAGAGCAGCGCCGACAAGGCCTGGCGGTGCGTGCCAGGAGCGACCTGGCGCTCTGCCGCCAGCCACATGAGAAAGGCCTCGACCTCGGGTTGCGCGAGTTCTGAAGGGTGGCGCAAATTGTGGAAACGGATGAAGGCGCGGACCCAATACACGTAGGCGTCTTCGGTGCGCAGGCTGTAATGCAGCAGGCGAATCTGCTGGCGCACCTGATCGAGCAGGCGGGGTGGTGGCGTAGGCATTGGTGGGCTCCGGATACGGCTTATTTATTAGGGGTATCCACTTAGCTCCAGTGAAGCCAAAAGACTGGATATCCATCCAGTAATATTACGTCTATTGCGTTGACCTGTGCAATGGGTTCACAACGCTGTGGTGGGTCACCGGCACGAACGGCACGACACATGCATCGGAATCGTTCTCGATGCGTCGCAAGCGGATTCGCCCAAAGCCCGTTGACTGCTCTAAGGAAAGTCTGCAAAACAGGCCCATGACTTGCATGTCGTGAGGCCATTACCGCGAACCGAAGCACCGCCATGAAGCAACTGGGCCTGGGCCTGAACCTGTCGACGAAGAAGACTCGCAAGGCGAAGTTCTTGGACGAGATGGAACGCGTGGTGCCGTGGGCGGCGCTGGTACAAGTCGTCGAGCCGCATTGCCCGCGGGCGAAGACGGGTCGGCCGCCGTTCGCGGTGGAGACGATGCTGCGGATTCACTATCTGCAACAGTGGTTCAGCCTGTCGGACCCGGCGATGGAAGAGGCGCTGCATGACACGCCGCTGTTCCGCGAGTTCGCCAAGATTGACCAGGGCGTGACGCGGCTGCCCGACGAGACGACGATCCTGCGCTTCCGTCACTTGCTGGAGCGGCATGACCTGGCGCCGGACATGCTGCGCCTGGTCAACGACATCCTGGGTGCCAAGGGCCTGCTGCTGCGCACGGGCACAGTGGTGGATGCGACGCTGATTGCCGCGCCGAGTTCGACCAAGAACGCCGACGGCCAGCGCGACCCGGAGATGAAGCAGACCAAGAAGGGCAACCAGTGGTACTTCGGCATGAAGGCCCACATCGGCGTGGACGCGCAGTCGGGTCTGGTGCATACCGTGGCCGGCACGGCGGCCAACGTCAACGACTTGAACATGGCCGGGGCGCTGCTGCACGGCGACGAGGAAGCGGCCTTCGGCGACGCCGGCTACCAGGGCGTGCACAAGCGCCCCGAAGCGCAGGGGCCGACGTGGCACGTTGCGATGCGTCCGGGCAAGCGCAGAAAGCTCAACCCCTTCATCGAGCCCGACTTCGTGGCTGAGCGCGTGGAGAAGATGAAGGCCAGCATCCGCGCCAAGGTTGAGCACCCGTTCCGCGTCATCAAGCGCCAGTTCGGATTCACCAAGGTGCGCTACCGCGGGCTGGCCAAGAACACGGCGCAACTGGTGACGCTGTTCGCGCTGAGCAATCTGTGGCTGGCGCGGCGCGCACTGGCGGGTACTGGATGAACAAATCCGCCTGGCGAGTGACGCCGGCGGGCAATTGCCGCTGGCGCAGGCCGCAAACGGCGGCAGATAGCGCTGAAAACGCGCTCCGCAGGTCCAAATGCATGTTGACGCAATGAATTCGAGCCAATCTTCGAAGTGTGCGGACTGTGCAAGCACGTTACGCAGACCTTCCCTAAGTCTGTAGCACCAGCGCTACTCGGCGCTGCATGAACTGCAGCGGCGTGCCCTGGTGCGTTAGGCCCTCGCGCCCCGCAAGCACACCAGACGCAAGCAGTAGCACTGCCGCAGGGCGTTTGATAGTCCCAGTCCAGGCAATCCAAACATGACGAAAAAGCTTACATGTTGTGGGAACAGCACATCGCCGACGGCCTTTCGCGTGGGCTTTTTAGCAATATTTACATGGACTTGGCGTTGTTGATCAGTCATTGGAGCAAATCTTGCTACTACGGGCCGCGGCTCGATGAGCTGCATTTCCTCACCCCACTTCTCATGCAGTTGCCTCTTTTCCGGAGATCTCCTAAATGATTCGAAACGCTTTTTCGCGTACTGCCGCCACAGTCGGCGCCGTCCTGTTCACGCTAGCGACGGTTCCAGCTTCGGCGACCATCGTCAGCGGCAGCGTGACTTCCGGTTCGGCATTCGCTGCCGGAGGCAACTTCATCAACCTCACAGTGCCGTTTTCGCAGTCAAACCCTACCAACACCGTCGGTGCCGACAACTTCAACACGCCGAATCTGTATGGTTTCAACGAGAGCCAGAACATCCTGCTGGGCAGCACCCTGCAGATGAACGTTGGAGCCGGGAATGTGCTGACGGTGGCCGCCGGTACACAGGTAGCCAGCCACTACATCTTTTTTGACCCGCTTGTTGGGATGAACATCCTCGGAACTGTCGACTTTGACTCAGACATCTTGGGCATCATCACCGATAGCCAGCTGTTAAACGCCAGCGATTCGCTCGCGAATACCGGGGTGACCTATCTCAACCCAGGTCTGCGCGGATTGGAGCCGGGTGACGTTGCCACCATCTCCGGCACGCGGCGGATGAGCATCAACTTCTCAGCGAGTTCACCGGGTGACTACGTTCGCGTGATCACTGCCTTCTCGCCTGGCGCCGTGCCCGAGCCGGGCAGCCTGGCCTTGGCGGGCCTGGCTTTGGCCGGTATGGGTCTAATGCGCCGCCGCAAGAATTGAGCGACAGCTGGCGCTGGTCAACTGCGATATGAAACGCGCCCCCAGGGGCGCGTTTTTTTATGAGCGGAGCGGCGCTGGTTGGCAGCGCACAGGCGTCAATCAGCTTGCGCAGGAAGTGTTGAAGATCAAAGGCGCTACAAATGTGAACGAAATGCGGGGTGAGGGGATAGGTCGTTCAACGCATCTTTTCATCGTGCTGGGGCCACGACAGAGTGTCCAGCACACGCGGCGGATGCTCGTGGCGCCCAGGCACGATCACACGATCGACGGTACTACGGCGTTATGCGGAAGGCACTGCTACCGCTCGAGCAGCTGATACACACTCTGATCCAAGCTGCGGCAACTCG
>JAYSYB010000261.1:0-1741 GCA_043716775.1 Rubrivivax sp. | reverse complement strand
AACGCGTGCAATTCATCGACGATCACGGCGCGCAGGTTGCCGAACCACGCTGGCCGATCGACCCGCACCGAGATCAGCATGGCCTCGATGGACTCGGGTGTCGTCAGCAGGATGTCGGGGGCATCCCGAAGTGCCCGGTTCTTGCGGGACTGCGAGATGTCGCCGTGCCACACCTCCACGCGCCGACCCACCAGAGCGGCGTAGTGGGTGAGGCGGTGCTCCAGGTTGTTAAGCAGCGCCTTGATCGGACAGATGTACAGGACGCTGGTTCCGGGCCACGTCTCGGTCAGCATCTTTGAGAGAATTGGAATCGCAGCGGCCTCCGTCTTGCCTCCGGCGGTCGGTGCCAGCAGCAAACAGTGCGCGCCGGCATGGATGGGCGCAATGGCTGCCAGTTGCGTCGGCCGCAACGTGTTCCATCCCAGCGTGTTGACAACGTGGTACTGCAGCGATGGGTGCAGCTGCTCGAACTCGTTCATCAGGCCCGCTCCGCTCCTGGCGCTGCGCTCTCGCGCTTGGGGCGGCCCGTCGCGTTCACAGCTCGATATCGTCCACGGACGCTGCACCTGCCGCAGCCCGCTCCGTCGCGGACATCTCGGTCTCGGCCAGCGTAAGGCTGTAGTGCTTGCGAGGGTCGAAGTCTTGGTGCAGATCCACCCGGTCCAGCACATCCGACACCAGCTTTTTGAGGAACAGTCGGGGCGCGACACCGACCTTGCCCCCCAGCCCGCCGGCCACCGCGCGTGCAAGAGCGTCCAGATAGCCGTCGTCCACCACCGCCCGAAGGCGCTTCTCGTTCGGGCGACCATTTGCATAGATATCACGTACCCGCCGCCCAACTGCAAGCAGCGCGCTGTGGTCAAAGGCCACCAGCCGGATTTGGACCGCCCTCGGGTTGTCGAACCTCCGATCGGTGCCGAAGTCCACATGCAGCCGTTGCGCCAGCGGGGCAAGTCTCTGCACTCCTTGCGGGCCGTCATAGAATGCGGGCGTTCCGGTGATCACCAAGTACAGCCCCGGATAGCGGCCAGCATCGATCTCGTCGATCCACTGTCGCAAGGCGTTCAGCCCCTTTTCTCTGGTGTCTGTACGCATGCGCTGCAGCGTTTCCACCTCGTCCAGCACCATCACGAGGCCGGAGAACCCG
This sequence comes from Rubrivivax sp., assembly GCA_043716775.1. Lineage (GTDB taxonomy): Bacteria > Pseudomonadota > Gammaproteobacteria > Burkholderiales > Burkholderiaceae_C > Rubrivivax. Next base: position 594 of record JAYSYB010000261.1, on the reverse strand, counting down.
CTGTCCCGAAGGATGGTCAACAGGCCGACGAGAAAGTTGGTTGCGCCAAAGTGATCGAGGTCACCTTTGATACCCGCTGCACGCTTGATACTTGCGGCCACATTGGGCTGTCCTGCCAGCCAACTGATGAGCCCATCTGCCAGCATCCCATCTCCGGCGGCCAAGGCGCGGCGATAGGTTCGCAACGCTGCAGAGAAGGCTGGCGCAGTTTTGCTGATTGCACCGAGCCTGGCCTCCATCAGTGCGTTCGTGCGCAACAGAAGCACTTCCGCATCGCTGGCGTCCACCGAAGCGTCAGCCAGAACATCCTGCTCCAGGGCATAAAACCAACCATCGATCACGCCCCGAAATGCGCCACTCGCGGTGTCGGCCGTGCCCAGGTGTTCGACCAAGCGACGGTAAACCGTCTCCAGGCGGTGCAGCGGTGTCTCGGTCTCGTTGATTTGCACTTCTGTAGCTGCGAAGCCGCGCGCGCGCGCCCTTTCCTGCAGCCACCGACCAAAGAAGGTCTTGCCGGTGCCGTACTCACCACGCACCGCCTTGAAGCCGCCGCGACCGGCGCTGACCGATTCGAGCTCGTCGTCGAGGGTCGGC
>JAYSYB010000027.1:0-7784 GCA_043716775.1 Rubrivivax sp. | reverse complement strand
CCGGCGCGCGAGACCGACCCGCCACGGGTCTGAGACCCACGTCGTACTGCCAGCCCCAACTGCCCGCCTCTTGTTCCACAACCTCACAGGAGCCACCGATGCACGACCTCGTTGTTTTTTCCCACTTGCGTTGGGACTTCGTCTACCAGCGTCCGCAACACCTGCTGTCCAGACTGGCACGCGACCGGCGCGTTTTTTTCGTCGAAGAGCCTGAACACGCACCGGGCCCGGCAAGCATCACCGTCAGCTCACCCTGTGCAGGCGTGACGGTGCTGCGCACGCGCACACCGCTTGATGCCGCAGGCTTCGCCGACGCGCAGCTTGCGGTGATTGGCCCGCTGCTGCGCCAGTGCCTGGCCGACCACGGTGTGCACAGCGCGGTGACCTGGTTCTACACGCCGATGGCGCTGCCCTTGCTGCACGCCGTGCCGGCCCGTGCGGTGGTGTACGACTGCATGGACGAGTTGTCGGCCTTTGATTTCGCGCCGCCGCAATTGCTGCAACGTGAGGCAGAACTGCTGCAGCGCGCGGACCTCGTGCTCACTGGGGGCCCAAGCCTGTTCGAGGCGAAAAAATCGCGGCACCCGAGCGTGCACTGCTTTCCGAGCTCCGTAGACGTGGCGCACTTTGCGCCAGTCGCCGGACGCGTGGACGACAGCGACATCGCGCACCCAAGGTTCGGCTTTTTCGGCGTCATCGACGAACGGCTTGACCTCGCCTTGATTGCCGCGCTGGCGCAGGCCGAACCCAACTGGCACATCGTCATGGCCGGCCCGGTGGTGAAGATCGACCCGTCCACCTTGCCCCGTGCGGCCAATATCCACTGGCTGGGGCAGCAGCCGTATTCCGCACTGCCCGCGCTGGTGCAGGGCTGGCAGGTCTGCTTGCTGCCGTTTGCGCTGAACGCTGCCACGCGCTTCATCAGCCCGACCAAGACACTGGAATACATGGCCGCAGAAAAGCCCGTCGTCAGCACCGCAGTGCACGATGTGGTGCAGCTCTACGGCGACCAGATCCGCGTTGCCAACGACACACAAAGCTTCATTGCGCAGTGCCGCGCGGCGTTGGCGGAAGACGCGACGCAGCGTTCGATCCGCGTGGCCACCATGCGTGCTGCCGTGGCGCGCACGTCGTGGGACCGCACTGCCGACGCCATGCGCAGCCTGATCGATGCGGCCGCCGGTGGCGATGCCACCGGCCCGGGTGCCGGCAGCGCGGCCACGCACGTGGACCAGGTGGTGGTGGGCGCCGGCCCCACCGGCCTGGCCGCGGCGTACTACCTGGGGCAGTGGGCGCCGCAAAGCAGCACCGTGGTGGTGGAGCGGGAAGCACAGGTGGGTGGCTGGTGCCGGTCCATCAAGGACCACGGCTTCACCTTTGACTTCGCCGGCCACATCATGTTTTCCAACGACGCCGAGGTGCTGCGTCTGTACACGCTGCTTCTGGGCGAAAACGTGCACTGGCAGAACCGCGAGGCCTGGGTCTACAGCAAGGGCGTGCACACGCGCTACCCGTTCCAGGGTGCGCTGTATGGCCTGCCGCCCGGGGTGCTGAAGGAATGTCTGATGGGCGCAATTGAAGCCCACAGCCAGGCCAGTACCAGTACCAGTACCGGTACTGACACCAGCGCCACCGAACCGGCCAACTTCGAAGAGTTCATCTACCGCGTTTGGGGCAAGGGTGTGGCCAAGCACTTCGCCGTGCCCTACAACCAGAAGCTGTGGGCTGTGCCCTTGAACGAGATGGAAACGTCGTGGCTGGGCGGCCGCGTGCCCATGCCCAACCTGGAGCAGATGATTGAAGGCGCGCTGGAACCCACCCCCGCGCCGATGGGCCCGAACGCACGCTTCGGCTATCCGCTGCACGGTGGATTCCAGGCCTTGATGGACGGCTTCGTGCCGCTCATCGACGCCGAGATCGCGCTGGGCACCAAGCTCGTCAGCCTGTCGCCGCGCGACCGCAAGCTGCGCCTGAGCGACGGCCGCACGCTGCACTATGGCAAGCTGGTCAGCACCATGCCGCTGCCGCAACTGGTGGCCGTGTGTGGCGACCAGGCGCCTGCCGCCGTGCGCGAAGCAGCGGTTGGCTTGCGCCATGTGTCCGTGCGCTGCGTGAATCTGGGCGTGGCGCGCGCAGGCCTGACCGACAAGCACTGGATCTACTACCCCGAAGACACCGTCTTCCACCGCATCTTCGTGCAGGGCAACGCCAGCCCACATAACAACCCGCCCGGTGGGTTTGGCCTGACCTGCGAGATCACCTACGGGCCACTGAAGCCCTTGCCCGCCGAGGGTCAGGCTTTGATCGACCTGTGCATTGCCGACGCGCGCCGTGTCGGCATGCTGCGTGACGACGACGTGATGCTGACGACCAACCAGGTGGACATGCCTTGCGCCTACGTCGTCTACGACCATGCGCGGGCTGTCAACGTGGCCTTGATCCGCGACTGGCTGGTGTCATTCGACATCGTGCTGGCTGGCCGCTACAGCGAATGGGCCTACTACAACTCCGACCACGCCTTCATGGCTGGCCGCAACGCCGCGCAGGAGTGTCTGGGCCACGCCGGGTTGACGGTGGGCAAGGAAGTTTCGCGGGCCGTCGCTTGACATGCCACGCGCCGCGCGCAGCCGGCGTGCAGCGGCTTCACGCACCCAGGCGCTGCTGCCAGCGCTGCAACGCCTGCGCGTAGTCGGTGGCAAGCTGGCGTGCCAGCGGTGCGGCCGGTGCGGCTTCATCGCTGCCTGGGGCCACTGCGTCCCACAGGCCGCTGCGGTGCCAGTGCGAATGGTCGTTCCAGTCGGGCCGGTCCACGGCCGGGTACAAGCACAGGCCCTGGATGTCCGCGCCAGCCGCCATCGCCGCCTGGGTCTGCGCCGCCATATCGTCAAGCCAAGGGGCCCGCCCCACGCCGACGTGGCTCGTCTCCGCCACGATCAGCGGCACGCCATAGCGTTGCCACGCTTCATTCAACAAGCTGCCGAAAGGGCGCCGTCGCTCGTCGCCCGTGTGCCAGTCCAGCCGCGCGCCGGTGCCTATTTCCCATTGCGCGTCGTGGTAGTGGTTGACGCCTATGCAGTCGACGGCGGCGGGCGTGCCGCCGAGTCCGGGTGCTTCGCGGCCGATCAACATGTCCCACACCTGCCACTGGTAAGCGCAGAAGTCGGCGGCGGCCTGCGCCAGTTCGGGTTGGTCGGCAGGGGCCACCACATGGATCAGCGGTTCGATATGGATGAAGCGCGCCCCGCTGTCTTCAGCGCGAATGGCGTCGATGCCCTGCAAGGCCGCTTGCACCAGCCGAGCCTTGACGACATACCCGTCGCGCTCACTGCAATCGCCGCCAATGATGTGCTGGTTGGCCATCGCCCAGGCGAGGAAGCCGATCTCGTTGATCGGGTTGTAGATGGCCGCAGCGCCGGTGCAGCGGCGCAGCTGGCGCGCAGCGGCGCCGGCGAATTCTGCAAAGCGGCTGGCGAAGTCGGCATCCGTCACACGCACATCGGGCGGGGTGCCGTAGTGCATCAAGGTCCACAGCACTTGCACGCCATGGGTTTGCGCCGCATCGGCGGCGTGCAGCAGGCGCGAAAAGTCGGGCTGACGGTGGCTTTGCGACGCACACACGCGCCAGCCGACGCTTTCTCGAATGGTCTTCAGGCCCAGTGCGCCGGCGCGCTGATAGTCGGCACCGAACTGCGCCGCGTGGCCGGTGACAGCCGCCATGTCCAGCGGACGGCCATGCAGGTCGATGTGGTCGGCCCCTTCGAAGCCGGCCATCCAGAACGACGCAAAGGGCGGCGCTATGCCGGCGTTGGTCGTGTGACGGGCAGTACGAAGGTCAGTGCGGGTCGTCATGGCTGAGGATTCCTTGGCGGTGAGCGCCGCTGCAACTGTGGCGCCCAGGTTGATGGACAGTGCTGCCAGCACCGACCGTGACGGCGCTTACCCGGCAGATGCCATGCGTTGGCTGCATGCAGCAGGGCTGTGCGTGGCGCCGTTGCCGGTGCCCTGCGGTGGCCAGGGGCTGAATGCCGACGCGCAGCGCCTGGCGCTGTTGTGCGTGCTGAAGCACATCGGCCGCGGCAACCTGGTGGTGGGGCGGTTGTATGAAGGCCATGTCAACGCGCTGCAATTGATCTTTGCCTTTGGCAACGCGGCGCAGCAAGCCGGGGCGGCGCAGGCCGCAGCGGACGGCCTGTGGTTTGGTGTCTGGAATTCGCAAGGCGATGACGGCGTTCGCCTCACGGCACAGCCCGGCGCGGGCGAATTGCGCCTTGATGGCAGCAAGCTGTATGCGTCCGGTGCCGGCCACATCGACCGCCCGCTGGTGACGGCGCAGCGCGCGGACGGCGGCTGGCAGATGGTGTTGACCGAAGTCGGCGGCAGCAGCATCCGCATCGACCGCAACTTCTGGCAGCCGCTGGGCATGCGCGCCAGTGCCAGCTTTCAGGTGCGCTTCGACGGCCACGCGGTCAAGCCAGAAGCGCTGGTCGGTACCGCAGGCGACTATTACCGCGAACCCGGCTTCAGCGCCGGGGCGGTGCGCTTTGCAGCGGCGCAGCTCGGCGGCGCCGAAGCGGTGCTGGACGAAACGCGGCGCTTCCTGCGCAGCATCGGCCGCAGCGATGACCCGTACCAGCGCATTCGGCTCGGAGAGATGGCGATGTGGGTCGAGGCCGGCAATTTGTGGTTCGACGGCGCGGCACGCCACGTGGACGATGTGCCGTATGCGCACCTGATGCGCAGCGCCATCGAACAGACCGGCCTGCGCGTGATGCAGCTGGCCGAGCGCTGCGTCGGCGCGCGCGGGCTGCTGCGCCCTTCGCCGCTGGAGCGCCTGCACCGTGATCTCACGCATTACCTGCGCCAGCCCGCACCCGACGCCGTGCTGGCGGCTGCCGGCGCCCATGTGCTGGCCAGCGACGCGCCGTCTCACACCTTGTGGGGCCGCTGAGGTGAACAGTGCGGTGACCCCGCCAGCCGTGGCCGGCCTTGGCCGCACGCTGCTGCTGGCGCCGCACCCCGACGACGAAACCATCGGCTGCGGCGGTTTGCTGGCGCTGCTGGGCCAGGCCGGTGCTTCGGTGCAGGTGGTGCTTGTGACCGATGGCGCGGGGTCGCATCGGCAGTCGCGCGCATACCCGAAGGAACGGCTGCGCGCGCTGCGCCAGCGCGAGATGACGGCGGCCCTGCGCGCACTGGGACATGGCCCGCAGAGCCTGGTGGCACTGGGGTTGCCGGATGGACGCGTGCCGGCGCCGGGTGAGTGGGGCTTTGATGCCGTCGTCAGCCGGCTGGCGCGCATTGCCCGCTGCTTCGGGCCCCACACCGTGCTGATGCCCACGCACGACGATGCCCACCCGGACCACCGGGCCACCTGTGCTGCAGGTGCAGCCGCTTGCCTGCTTGCCGCCCCAGAGGCGCGCCGCCTTGAATACCCGGTGTGGGGCGGCAATGGGGCAGGGCGCGGGGCCTGGCAGATCGACATTGGCGCAGTGCTTGACAGCAAGCGGCGGGCATTGGCGCTGCACCGGTCGCAGCTTGGCCAAGTGGTGCACGACGACCCGCAGGGTTTCATCTTGCCGCCCGACTTGCTGGCGCGTTGCACGCTGCCGGTCGAGACCTACTTCCTGGCCACCACCCGAAACCCCAATGGCAGGTCTTGAGTCCCTGCCCCCGGGCTATTTCGATAGCGTCTACGCCGCCAACGCGGACCCGTGGCACTTTGCCACCAGCGAATACGAACGCACCAAGTACGCGGCGACGCTGGCCGCGTTGCCGCAGCCGCACTTTGAGCGCGCTTTCGAGATTGGCTGCTCCATTGGCGTCCTGACCGGATTGTTGGCGCAGCGCTGCAGCGAATTGCTGGCCGTAGACGTCAGCGACGCAGCGTTGCAAAAGGCGCACCAGCGGCTGCATGCGCAACCGAACGTGCAGTTGCAGAAGATGGCCGTGCCGCAGGACTTCCCCGACGGCGACTTCGATCTGGTGATGCTGTCCGAGGTGGGCTACTACTGGGCGCTTCCTGACCTGAAGCGGGCTGCGCAGCGCATCACCGGTGCGTTGCGCATGGGCGCTGCCCTGGTGCTGGTGCACTGGACGCCGCCCGTGCACGACTACCCTTTGAGCGGCGACGCCGTGCATGACTACTTCATGGCGTTGAGCGGCGGCCAGCAGCCGCTGCGGCATGTGAGTGCGCATCGCCATGCCAGCTATCGCATCGATGTCTTCCAGCGAGCCGGCGTGCCGGCCGCATGAAGCTTGATCAGCGTCTTGAGCTTGTTGATCGCCTGCCGCACGGGTACCTGGGGCGCAGGCGGTGAAGCTTCTTCCGCTGCCGCCCACCATGCCCCAAACGTGGCGGTTATGTCTTGTGAACCGCGGCTGTCTGACCGCCTGGCCTCACACCATCGTTCACGCAGCAGGCGCCGCCGCTGCACCCGGGCGACGAATGAATCGGGGTCATCAACCTGCATCGGCCTCGCAGCGGCGTTCTGCTCGCCCCACTGCCGCAGTTGCCACGACAACCCCACCTCAACGCGCCCTTGTCGGCGAGGCGATGTCCACACCCGAACCAGCGGGCTGTGCCGAACCCGCAAATCCGCCCGGCGGCAGGCATCCACCAAGGCCACGTCCTCCAGAAACCGCACTTCGGGAATGCCGCCGACGAGCCGATAGGCCTGGCTGCGCAGCGCCAGGCTGGCGCAAAAGTGTTGGTCATGGCGTGGCCAGGGGTCGGCGGGGTCCGAGTCCAGCAAATCCCCCAGGCGGGACTGCGCAAGGCGGTGTGCGGTGTCCAGGCGGTGACGGCGCAGGGTGGCGGGGTGGAGCGCAGCGCGCGGATCCAGCAGGATGCGCCCGCCCACCACGTCCGCACCGGCCTCAAATTCCTGCAGCGTGGCCGCCAGCCAGTGCGGGCCTACCACCGTGTCGCCGTCGGTGCTGACCACAAACCCACCGCCGTCGGCCAGCTCAAGCCGCTGGCAGGCGGCATCCATCAACAGCCGCCGCACATGCCCGATGTGCGCCTGCGCGTCGGGCAAGTGCACTTCTTCCACCTGCACAGCCAGAGCGGGGTTCGCCCGCGCAAATGTTCGAGCAACGGCCGCGCTGTCGTCGGTGCAATTGTTTGCCAACACGAGGACTTCAACCCGCGCCAGATCGAAAGGTTGGCCCTGCAAATTCTGCTGGGCCGCAATGGAAGCCAAGGTGGCCGCCAGGGCATGGGCTTCGTCGCGCACCGGCACCACCAGGCACATCAGCCGTGAGCCCGCGCCGCCACTCACTCTGCTGTTCCGCACACGGTGCGACTCGGACGCGCGCCTCTGGGCCTGCCAGGCCACTGGGGCGGTGTTGCAAGCGGGCGGACCGTGGGCTGCATGACGCATCCTCAGGGCCGCGATCCAGGGTTGCGCTGCGGCAGGGGCCTAAAGCCGCGTAGGACATGACCGCTGGATCGCTGCCGAACGCAGCAGTCGGGGGCGCAATTTGATCGGCACGCAGCGCGGCCGACGGCTTCGGCGGGCCTTGGGGGCACTCAGAATGGCGCTTCCCCTGAACCGCCCGCCTGAACCGCTTTTCGGAACCTCCCCATGGCCAAGGACTTTTCGCAGATGGAGGACAGCAACCGCTCCTCCAACCTGAGCATCCACGACGTGTCCGACCCGGCGCGCCGCACCGTGCTGCGCGCCGGCACTGGCCTGTCGCTGGCCGCGCTGCTCGCGCCGCTGCTTGCGCCCTTGAAGGGTTGCGCGGCGCCCGCTTTCGGCATTGGCGGCCCAAGCATGGGC
>JAYSYB010000260.1:0-1745 GCA_043716775.1 Rubrivivax sp. | reverse complement strand
CTTCGACTGGACCTATGCCGACGGCAACAGCCAGACCGGCCCAGGCACCCTGGGCAGCTTCAGCTACTCCACCAACGGCGGCGCCAACTGGGCCAACTTCGGCGCCGACAACCCCTACCTGGTGCGCGTCAACGTCAGCGCGGTGCCTGAGCCCGCCACCGCCTTGACCTTGCTCGCCGGCATGGCACTGCTGGTGTCGCTGCGTGGCCGCCAGCGCGACTGAGAAGCTGCACTCCGTTCAGCGGCCACGCCATTCGGGTGCAGCGCGCAACTGCCCTACTTCAATGCCGTTCCAGTTTTTCAGCGTCACATCGCTGAAGGCGCGCATGAAGGTGGCGTCTGCGTCATCCAGCGGCAACAGCTTTTCAATCACCGCCGCCATCACCACTTCGCAGGCGCGGGCGTTGTTGCCGTCGTCCATCTTGATGGCCACGCCCAGGCCCAGTTCGGGCAGCGCGGCGCAGTACACCCCCTCGGCGCCGACCTTGCAGAAGACGCGCGCGCCCAGGCGCTCCATCACCTTGGAGTCGAAGCGGCCGCTGCCGGCGACCATGAATGGTGCGGCGGCCACTGCGGCGCGCAGGCGCGTGGCGGCGCGCTGGTGTTCGGGCTTCAGGCCCACGCCCGTGCCAACGCGGGCGAAGGCGTGCGCCAGGTGTTGCAGCGGCACGGCGAAGGTGGGGATGCTGCAACCGTCGGTGCCCACGGCTGTGCGCGCCAGGTCGTAGCCGGTGGCGGCCTGCAGCGACGCGGTCACTTCGCGCATCACCGGGTGATCGGGCCGGATGTAGCCGCGCAGGAAGTTGCGGCGATCGCCGTCCTTGGCCGAGCTCTCGGACATCCAGCAACCCAGGCAGACGAAACCCGAATGTTTGCCTGAACAGTTGTTGTGCAGCGCCGTGGGCGTCTGGCCGGCCGCCGCCATGGCCTTGATGGCGCCGTCGTGGTACGGCCAGTGCGTGCCGCATTCCAGCGCGTCAGCGTCCACACCGGCCTTGGCCAGCATCGCCGCGGCCGTTTGCGCGTGGCGCGCCTCGCCGCCGTGTGAGGCGCAGGCCAGCGCCAATTCTTCGTCGCTCAACTGCCAGCGCTCGGCCGCACCGCTGGCTACTAGCGGCAGTGCCTGCAGCACCTTGATGGCGCTGCGCGGAAAGATGGGCCGCGTGATGTCGCCCCACTGCGTGTGGACCGCGCCGTCGGCGTCCACCACAGCCAGCGCGCCGCGGTGGACGGATTCGATGATGCCGCCGCGCAGGGCATGCACCAGGGCGGGGTTGGCGGTGATGTGGGTGTTCATCTGCAGGACTGTAGCGGCGGCAGGCCCCGCTCGGGTTGCCCCCGATGCCCGCGCGTGGGTCGGGTCCAAGTCAGCCCAGATGCGGAAAACTGCCTCTATTCGACGACTGCCTCGGCTGCTGCATGCCTACGCTCGGACCACGGGTTGTGGGTGCTTCGACGAAGGGCGGCGGCATGGACAGCAAGACGGGGCTGGGTTGTTTGCTGCTGGGGCTTCTTGGGCTTCTGGGCAGCCTTGCACCCGACAAGGCTGATGCATCCAACGCGGTCGACTTGACCGCTACCGAACGCGCCTGGCTTGAAGGTGCACTGCCAGTGCTGCAGTTTGCGCGTCGAGAAGGCCTGCCGCTGGACATCATCGTGCAGCCGCAGCCCACGCCGGGAGAAACCCCGCTGGGCATGGCCTTTGTGGCCGGCCGCTGCAAGCTGGTGCTGTCGATGCGCGGCAA
>JAYSYB010000259.1:0-1746 GCA_043716775.1 Rubrivivax sp. | reverse complement strand
ACCGCGCATGGTTGCGCCCAGCCAGGGCGTGCACCTCATCGTCGACCGCGCCTTCTTGCCCGGCCCGCACGCGCTGATGGTGCCGAAGACCGAAGACGGGCGCGTACTTTTTGCCGTGCCGTGGCTGGGCAAGACCATCCTGGGCACCACCGACACGCCGCGCACGGATTTGCCGCTGGAGCCCGAGCCGCTGGCCGAAGAAGTGCGCTTCATCCTGCGCGAAGCCGGCAAGTACCTGGCGCGCGCGCCGCAGCGCAGCGACGTGCGGTCGGTCTGGGTGGGGCTGCGCCCACTGGTCAAGCCCGAAGGCAGCGAAGGCGAAAACACCAAGTCGATCTCGCGGGAACACACGGTGGTGGTGGGCGCGTCGGGCTTGGTCACGGTGACGGGTGGCAAGTGGACGACCTACCGGTCGATGGCCGAAGACGTGCTGTCGCGCTGCATGGCGCGCGGCCTCTTGCCCGCCAGGCCGGCGGGTGTGACGGCACGGCTGCCGCTGATCGGCGCCGCACCGGGCCGGCCGTTGGGCGAGCCGCCGGGGGAGCATCTGTACGGCAGCGAAGCGGCGCTGCTGCGCACCTTGCCTGGCGCCGGCAACTGGCTGTGGCGCGACGCCGAATCCGGCACGGGCGGTTTAAGCGAAGCGATGGTGCGGTTCGCCGCGCGCTATGAGTTGGCGCGCACCGTGGAAGACGTGCTGGCGCGGCGCTGCCGCTTGCTGTTCCTGGACGCGGCCGAAGCGGCGCAGCAGGCCGACGCGGTGGCGGCGATCCTGGCTGAAGAACTGGGCCGGCCGGTGGGTGTTGACGACTTCAAGGCGCTGGCGGCGCAGTACCAGCGCCTGCCCTGAAGTGTGCCCAAACTACATCGACGAATACTTCACTGAACAGCCATAAGGCCGCGTCGTCGCCTGGCTGATTGGCTTGCCGGCCAGTGCTTCACCCAGCGCCACCTTGACATGATTGGTGGCGCCCGGAATGTCGCCGGGGTTCGACGATGGCTTGTTGTCGATGCCGCCGGCGTAGATCAGCACGCCTTTGGGATCGACGATGTACAGGTGCGGCGTGGTGCGCGCACCGTAGGCGCGGCCCAGTTTGCCGTCGGCGTCCATCAGCGTCGCCGTGGCGGCAGCCTTGTGGCCCTGCATCCACTGCGCCATGGCGGCGGGCGCCTTGTAGTCGCCGTGCTCGGTGCTGGTGGAATTCACCGCCAGCCACACCACGCCCTTGGCAGCGGCTTCTTTCTGCGTGCCCTGCATGTTGGCGCTGCCGTAGTGCTTGACCACATACGGGCAGCCCGGGTTGACCCATTCCAACACCACATGTCTGCCTTTGAAGTCGGCCAGCGACAAGGTCTTGCCGCGGGTGTCCTGCACCGTGAAGGTGGGTGCAGATTGACCCACCGTGGCCCCCGCGAAGGCGGTGTGGGGCGCATAGGCGACAGACGCCAGCGTGGCGACAACCAGCAGTTTCATCATCATCGGCTCCCGTTCAGGTGGGCGCGTTCAGCGCGGCAAGCACTTCCGAGACACTGAGAATTTCGCTCAGGATGCGCGGCCCTGCTGCGCCAGGGGTGTACAGCAGGTACACCGGCACGCCGCTGCGGCCTAGGCGGGCGAGTTCAGCGCTGATGGCGGCGTCGCGGCGTGTCCAGTCGGCGCGCAGAAGCAGCACGTTCCTGGCCTTGAATGCGGCTGCAACAGGCGCGGTGCCCAGCGTGCTGCGCTTGTTGAACTGGCAGGTCACG